>CAJWOB010000015.1 GCA_913043885.1 uncultured Spirochaetaceae bacterium
AGCATAGCCGGTTTTGCCGGCGGCTTGGCCGCTAACCGGGGCGGTTTGCAATTGCGCGAACTGTCGGGACAGAATGTAGCGTTTAACTCGCGGTCGACCGAACCCAATATGGTGGACGGCGATCTGAGCACGGCGGTGACCTTTCGCCGCGGGGCGGGGGCCTTATTGCAGAGCGTTGCGACCGATTTAGGAGACCTCTTTGCCATTGAGCGGGTGCGCGTTCTCACTCAGCCTCCCTCGCGCAATGCCACCTTTGAAGATTTTTCCCTGCGCGGCTACAGCGTTCTGGTGAGCAAGGATGGCGTGGGGTTCCGCGAGGTGGGGTCGAGGAACCGGATGGCGCCCGTCGTCAGATTCAGGCTGATGGGCGGCTTGTTGAGAATGAGCTTGCCAGAGGACCGCATCTTCGCCACGGCCTTGATGGTGGCGGGCAATTGCGCGCGAGCTTCGGACAGGGTTCCTTCGAAGCGCTTGCTGCCCTTCCGCAGGAGCAGCAGGCGATCGCACAGGCGTTCGGCATGCTGCATCACGTGGGTCGAGAATATGACTGCTGCGCCGCGGTTTGAGGCTTCCAGAATTTCATCCTCGAGAAGTCCCTGGTTAACCGGATCAAGACCAGAGAAGGGCTCGTCCAGCATGAGAAGGTCGGGATCGTTTACCAGCGCAGTCGCGAGTTGGACCTTCTGCGCCATGCCCTTCGACATGTCGCCGATATCGCTCTTGGCGCGGTCGGCGAGATCGAAGCGGGAGAGAAGTTCCATTCCGCGACTACGGGCATCGGAGGGCTTCATCCCCTTCAGTCGTCCGAAATACACGATCGTGTCGATCGCGCTCATTCCGGCGTACAGACCACGCTCTTCCGGGAGGAACCCGATGGCCTGCGCATTGCGCCGGTCGGGCGGGCTGCCCAGCACACTGATGGTCCCTGACGTCGGACGGATGATGTCGAGCACCATGCGCAAGGTCGTTGTCTTGCCAGCGCCGTTACCACCGAGAAATCCGAAAATCTCCCCTGGGGAAACCGAGAACGACAGGTCGTCGACAGCGACCACGCCTTCGAACCGCTTGACCAGATTGGATATTTTGAGAACCGACATGCATCCCCCGACTATGTACCGGAAGGGCGTAAGTGAAGCTGTCCACCTTCACAAGCGTGGCTCGGTGAACGATCAACAGAGCCCCATCGAGGGGGCTCGCTAGCTGGTATTCGCGCCGAAGAAATTCCCGGCGGCCCGCCCTCGGAAGATATTTATCGAAAGACCATCGCGGATAGAAAAAAGGGCACCGACCGTTCCCGGTGGTGCCCCTTCATCGATTGCAGGCTTGATCAGCCCTTGGTTTCGTCGGCGCCTTCCGGCGTATCGGCTTCGGGTTTTTTCGGAGCCGACTTGCGTTTCGGGGCCTTTTTCTTGGCCGCTGGTTTTTTCTTCGCCTTGGGCGGGGCGGGGGTCAGTTCGAAGGACGGTTTGCCGTCTTTCATCGTTACCGACACCTCGCCGCCATCGGCAAGTTTGCCGAACAGCAGTTCTTCGGCGAGTGGCTGCTTGATCTTTTCCTGGATCAACCGGCCCATCGGACGGGCACCATAGAGGCGGTCGTAACCCTTGTCCGCCAGCCAGGAACGGCTTTCCTTGTCGAACTGGATGTCGACATTCTGTTCGGCCAGCTGGAGTTCGAGCTGGAGAATGAACTTGTCGACCACGCGGCCCACCGTCGATTTACCGAGATAGGCAAACGGCACGATCGCATCGAGACGATTGCGGAATTCCGGTGTGAACATCCGCTTCACCGCTTCTTCGCTCGCATCTTCCTTGCTGACATCGCCGAACCCGATACCGCTGCGTGCCATGTCGGCTGCCCCGGCATTGGTGGTCATGATCAGCACGACATTGCGGAAATCGACCGTCTTGCCGTGATGATCGGTCAGGCGACCATTATCCATGACCTGCAAGAGGATGTTGAACAGGTCCGGGTGCGCCTTCTCGATTTCGTCGAGCAGCAGGACGCAGTGGGGGTTCTGGTCGACCGCATCGGTCAGCAACCCACCTTGGTCGTAGCCGACATAGCCCGGGGGCGCGCCGATCAGGCGGCTGACGCTGTGACGCTCCATATATTCGGACATGTCGAAGCGCTTGAGTTCGATACCCATGATGCTTGCGAGCTGGCGCGCGACTTCGGTCTTGCCGACGCCGGTGGGGCCGCTGAACAGGAACGAGCCGATCGGCTTGCGGGGGTCGCCAAGGCCGGCCCGGCTGCGCTTGATCGCGTGTGCGAGCTGGCCGATAGCTTCGTCCTGGCCAAACACCCGCTCGCGCACCGTGCCCTCCAGCCCTTGCACCGAGGCGCGGTCGCGAGCGGTGATAGCGGCGACCGGCCGCCCGGTCATTGCCGCGACCACGGCCGCAATGTCATTGCGGGTAAGCGTGTGGACGCGGGGTGCCGGTGCGGCATCGGCGTCACCGTCGACCTCCGCCACCTCGGACGGTGGGTGGTGGCGCAGCTTCCAGCGTGCGCCCGCCTCGTCGATGACGTCGATGGCCTTGTCCGGCAGGCGGCGATCGGGCATGTGCGCCGCGGACAGATCGACCGCGTCGCGAAGGGCCCGCAGGCTGTAGCGGACACCGTGGAAAGCCTCGTACCGCGACTTGAGTCCCTTGAGGATGGCGACCGTCTCGTCGGCGCTCGGCTCCTCCACGACCACCTTTTGAAAGCGCCGGGACAGCGCGTGGTCCTTCTCGAAGTACTTGCGGTACTCCTCGAACGTGGTGGAGCCGATGCAACGCAGGTCGCCCCCGGCGAGCACCGGCTTGAGCAGATTGGACGCATCCATCGAGCCCCCGGAGGTGGCGCCGGCGCCCACGATGGTGTGGATCTCGTCGATGAACAGCACCGCATGTTGATCCGCCTGCAGCGCCTGGATGACACCGCGCAGACGCGCCTCGAACTCGCCACGAAATTTGGTGCCCGCCAGGACGGAGCCGATGTTGAGCGCATAGATGCGGGACGCGGTGAAGCCCGGTGGCAGGTCGCCGTTGGCCACCCGCAGGCCCAGGCCTTCGACCAGAGCGGTCTTTCCCACTCCCGAGTCGCCGATCAGCACCGGATTGTTCTTCTGGCGCCGTCCGAGGATCTGCAGGAGGCGCTCCAGCTCGACCGTACGCCCTACAAGAGGGTCGATCTTACCGGCCCGTGCCCGCTCGGTGAGGTCCACGGTGAGCTCCTCGAGGTAGCGGGTGGCGTCTCGCTGCTGCCGCTGCGAACTCCTGCGCGGCCGACGCGCCCTGGCGGTCGACTCGTCCTGGGCGTCCGCATCCTCCAGCCCGACCAGCGTCGCGCCATGGGAGATGACGTCCAGGATATCCAGTCGGGTGATTCCCTGATCGCGCAGAAAGTAGGCGGCGTGCGAGTCCTGTTCCTGCAGTATCGCCGCCAGCACGTCGCCGGCGTGCGCTTCGCTTCGCTCCGCCCCTTTTACCTGCGTCACCACCCGCTCGAGCAGCCCCCGCACTGTGGTGGTGAGCTCAAGCTCGTAGGGCCGTTCACCGGGCACCCGTTCCAGCGTGTCGGTGAAAAAAGCCTCCAATTGGCCACGGAGCTCGTGCGGCTCGCCGCCGCACGCCGAGACGATCGCCGCCCCCTGCTCGTTGTGAACAATGGCGTAGAGTAGATGCTCCAACGTGACGTACTCGTGGCGCCGCGACTCCGCCTCCCGAAACGCGGCCGCCAGCGTCAGCTCCAGATCCTTACTCAGCATCGTGTCAGGCCTGCTCCACTGAACAGCGTAGCGGGAACTCGCTACGTCGGGCCAACGCGTGCACCCGCTCGACCTTGGTCTCGGCAACCTCGCGGGTAAAGGTGCCGCACAGCCCCTGACCGCGGCGGTGGATAGCCAGCATGATCTGTGTCGCCTCGGATGGCGTCTTCATGAACACGGACTCCAACACGCCGACCACGAATTCCATCGTGGTGTAGTGATCGTTGTGCATGATAACCATGAACAATGGCGGCTCGCTGACCTCGGTGACCTCCTCCAGCCCTGGGGACAGGTCGCCGTCGGGCAGCTCACCCTCGGCGAGGCGAGGTAGCGGCGTAGTGAGGACGTGCCAGGTCACGTGGGCGTGCAGCATGCGCCGAATCAGTCGAACAACGATAGCTGTTGGTCGTCGTCGTTGTCGGCCGCGCCTGCCGGCCGCCGAAACCGGTCGCTGCGCAGCGTCGGCCGCGTAGCGTCTATCCCAAATCGGCGGCAACTGCCGGCAAAGAGCTGCCCGATCAGCTCCGCAAACGGCCCCTGGCCGCGCATCCGCTTGCCGAACTGAGCATCGTAGAGCCGGCCACCGCGCATCTGGCGGATGCGTTGCAGCACCTTGGCGGCCGCCAGCGGCCGATGCGCCTGCAGCCACGCTTCGAACAGCGGCGCTACCGTGAGAGGCAGCCGCAGGACGACGTAGCCGGCGTGGGTAGCCCCCGCGTCGGCCGCCTGCTCCAGAATGCGGGGTATCTCGTGGTCGGTCAGGCCGGGGATGACCGGGGCCACCAGCGCCACGACCGGGATGCCACGCGCGCTCAGTCGCTCCACGGCACGCAACCGGCGGGCCGGGCGGCTGGTGCGTGGCTCGAGACTGCCGCTGAGCTCCGCATCCACCGTCGGCAGCGACACGCAGACGGCTGCCAGGCCGTCGCCGGCCATCTCCGCCAGCAGGTCGGCGTCACGGGTCACCAGCTCGTTCTTGGTAATGACCACAACCGGGTTGCGCGCCTCCGCCAGCACCTCCAGACAGGCGCGGGTCAGGCGCAAGCGCCGCTCCAGGGGCTGGTAGGGGTCAGTCGCTCCGCTCAGCCCGATAGGCTGCGGCTTCCATCCAGCGGCGCGGAGCTCGGCGCGCAGCAGCTCTGGGGCGTTGCGCTTCGCAAAGAGCTTGGTTTCGAAGTCCAGGCCGGCGGAGAGCCCGAGGTACTCGTGGGTGGGACGCGCGAAGCAGTAGGCGCAGCCGTGCTCGCAGCCGCGGTAGACGTTGATACCGGCGTCGAACCCGACATCCGGGCTGTCGTTGTAGGAGATGAGAGAGCGCGCGACCTCGAGATGGACCTCGGTGGGTAAGGCCTCGGCGTCCTCCACATCCGGGTCGGGGAGATAGCGGAGCTGGTCGAACCGGGAGCCAGGATTGGCCACGGCCCCGCGGCCGCGCCGCCGCAGTGGGCGCTCAGGGTTCATTGTCGATGAGGTCGATGGCGAGATTGGCGGCACGCCAGTAGGCATCGTGCTCCAGCGACGCCACCTGCTGCTGCAGCTCCTCGGCGGTGATCCCTGCTGCAACGGCTATCCGCCGCTGCATGAGGATAGCGCCCTCGTCGTAGTTCTCGTCGACCCAATGGATCGTGACTCCGGTGTGGCTGTCGCCGGCGTCCAGGACGGTACGGTGGGGCGCCAGGCCCCACATGCCGTGGCCGCCGTGGCGGGGCAGCAGCGCCGGATGCAGGTTCAAGATGCGCTGCCGGTAGGTGGCCACTACCTCCGCCGGCAGCCGCTTGGCGTAGCCGGCCAGGAGCACCAGTTCTATCCGATGGCGGGCGAAGATCGAGAGCAGATGCTCGGACCGCGCATCCTCGTCCGGATGGGTGCGGGTCGATACGTGGTGGCTGGGGATGCTGTGCTCCCGCGCGAAGGCGAGGGCGCCGCTGCCGCTGTTGTTGCTGATGACGCACGCGATGCGGGCGCGGCTCAGCCCGCCGCCCTCTGTGGAGCTTCGTTCCCACAGCGCACGTAGGTTACTGCCGGCCCCGGATGCCAGCACGGCAACCGGCACCCGGGGTCGCCGGGCGGATAGCGCCTGCGGAGTCAGCCTGCCCACGCGCCGGCGATAGGTGTGGTAGCGGGGTCCGAAGCGGGCCACCAGCGTCCGTTCCTCGAGCGCCGTGCGCGAGGCCATGTGACCCAGGTAGACGGCGAGTCCGCCCAGCAGCACCCAGGCGGGGAACAGTACGCCGGCCCCTAGATAGAGAGCGGCGAGACCGGAGACGCCGGGATGGCGCGACAGGGCGAACGGACCGGTGGTGAGCGGGCGCAGCGGCTGTGCGATTCGATGGCGGGCGGCGCGGAGGAGCAGCGTCGACCAGAGGGTGAGCGCGGAGCCGCCGCTGACAAGGCCGATACCGATCACGGTCCGCAGCGGCGAGTCCTGCAGCCGCACTGGCAGCAGCAGGTAGCCGCTGGCCGGCGAGATCGCCCACAGCAGCGGCAGCAGATAGCAGAAAACCGTCACCGCCGCTGGGATAAACGGCAGGACACGCCGCGTCACCCCGCCGCCGGCGCCACGTGCCCGCGACTGCTGCAGCGAGGAGGCCTCGCTGGGCACCGGCAGCAGCAGCAGCTCCACCAGCAGCAGGAGGTAGGCCACGCCGACGGCGGCGCGAGCCACGGCCTGCGCGGTCACCGTCGCTGACGCCCCGCGCCGGTCACCGTCAGGCCTGGGCGGCGAACTCCGCGGAGCGGACCTCGAAGTAGCCCTCGTCGATCTGGTCGTCCTCGACCAGCTCGAAGCTGTGGGCCCGGACCGCGCTTATGACGTCGGAGGTAATCTCCTCGGCGCTGCGAATGGTGGCAGGATTAGCCGCCAACTCGATGGTGGCCAGCTCGCGTGCTACCGAGACCGATGCCTGGGTCTTGTGGCGGTGGATGGCGGCCAGCGATGCCTTGGCTGCGGCGAAGCTGGCGTCGCTAATGGGAGGTGCCACCACTGCCAGCTCGTCGGCAGTCGGCCACGGGGCGGCGTGCACCGAGGTGCCCGGCACCTCCTGGCGCCAGCTCCACAGCTCTTCGGTAATGAAGGGTAGGAACGGTGCGAACAACCGGGTAAGGACGTCCAGCCCGAGATGCAGCGTGGCACATGCCGACACCCGGGCATCGGCGCTCACGTCTCCCTCCCCCTTTGCTCGGTTCTTTGCCAGCTCGAGGTAGGAGTCCGTGAAGTTGCTCCAGAAGAACTCTTCCACCTGGTTCAGTGCAGTTGCGTAGTCGAACGAGTCGAACGCCCGGGTCGCGTCGGCCACCAGCTGCCGCAGGTGGCCGACGAAGCCGCGATCGAGCTCCTCGGTGATGCTCTCCGGCACCAGGCGGTCACCACCGCTGTCGGCACCGGCTCCTTCTCCGAGACCAGCGGTGATACCCCCCACGAATTTGCCCGCGTTGTACAGCTTGGTCACCAGACGCCGGCCGATCTTGAACATCCCCTCGTCATAGGCGGTGTCGACGCCAAGGCGTGCCGAGGCTGCCCAGTAGCGGATGGCATCCGCGTAATTGGCCTCGATGATGTCCTGCGGGGTAACGGTGTTGCCCTTGCTCTTGGACATCTTCTTGCGGTCTGGGTCGAGGATGAAGCCCGAGATGAACGCGTGGCGCCACGGCACCATCCCGTGGTGCAGGTGCGACTTGGCGACGGTGTAGAACGCCCAGGTGCGGATGATGTCGTGGGCCTGCGGGCGAATGTCGGCCGGGAACAGCTTGTCGTGCCGCTCCTGGTCGAGGATCCAGCCGCTGCCGATCTGCGGGGTCAGCGAGCTGGTGAACCAGGTGTCCAGCACGTCGGCCTCCGCGATAAACCCGCCAGGCTGGTCCCGCTGATCGGCTCGATAGCCGGGGGGGACGTCGGTCAGCGGATCCACCGGCAGAGAGGCCTCGTCGGCGACGATCGGTGATGCGAAGTCCGGCTCGCCGTCCTGATCGACGGGATACCACACCGGGAATGGCACGCCAAAGTAGCGCTGCCGGCTGATGCACCAGTCCAACTGGAGATTCTCGGTCCAGTCGACGAACCTGCTGAGCATGTAGCCTGGGTGCCAGTCGATCTCCCGGCCGCGGGCTATCAGCTCCTCTTTCTTGTCGATGAGCCGGACGAACCACTGGCGGGTGGTGACGAACTCGAGCGGGCGATCTCCCTTCTCGAAGTAGCGGACCACATGCTCCACGGGACGCGGGTCGCCGTGGAGTGCCGCATCCGCGCGCAGTAACTCGACGATCGCTGCCCGCGCCTGCTTGAGGTTCTTCCCCACCAGCTGGGCGTACGCATCGTTGGCGCTAGCGGGGTCGACACTCTGCCAGCCCTCGCCACCGAACTGCGCCGGGAGCAGTCGGCCGCTACGGTCCACGATCTGCCGTAGCTCCAGCCGTTGCTCCTGCCACCACTGCACGTCGGTGGCATCGCCGAAGGTGCACACCATGAGGATGCCGGTGCCCTTCTCGGGATCCGCCTCCCGACTCGGGAAGATCGGAACCTGGCTGTGAAACAGCGGAGTAACGGCCTTGGCGCCGAATAGATCGGCGAAGCGCTTGTCATCCGGGTGCGCGGTAATGCCCACACACGCCGGCAGCAGCTCGGGGCGGGTGGTGGAGATGACGAAGGTGCGGTCACTCCCGGCGACGCCGAACTCGATATCGTGGAAATGGCCCTGGGTGGGGCGGTCCTCGACCTCTGCCTGGGCCACTGCGCTCTGGAAATCGGTGTCCCACATGGTCGGCGCCTCGGAGCTGTACAGGTGGTCCTTTCGATACAGGTCGAGGAAGCTGTATTGGGCCAGAGCGCGGCTGCGCTCGTCGATCGTGGCGTACTCCTGGCTCCAGTCGACGGAGAGCCCGATGCGCTGCCACAGCTCCCGGAACACGCTCTCGTCCTGCTGGGTAACCACCTGACACAGCTCGATGAAGTTGCGCCGCGACACCCGCCGCGGCGGCTCCTTGAACGCCTTGCCGGTTGCCATGGCCAGCTCCAACCCCGGCTCGTAGTCCAGCGAGGGATCGCAGCGGACGTGGAAGTAGTTCTGCACGCGACGTTCGGTGGGCAAACCGTTATCGTCCCACCCCATGGGGTAGAACACACGACGCCCGGTCATGCGCCGGTAGCGGACCACCACGTCGGCGTGGGTGTAGCTGAAGACGTGCCCCACGTGCAGCGACCCCGACACCGTCGGCGGCGGGGTGTCGACGACGAACGCCTCGTCGCGGCTGTGGGTTGGGTCGTAGCGATACGTGCCGTTCTGCTCCCACTGCTGGCGGTGATACGCTTCGCGCGAGCTGGAATCGTAATGCTTGGGGAGGGACGCGGGATCCAAGTAGGGGCGCAACGTCCCCGAAAGACTTTCGTTTGTCAACGAGATACGATCGCGGCTACGCGAGACCTCGCAACGACCGCCACCTACCAGATAAAGGAGCAGCCCTTCTATCTGCCGATCGCCGACGAAACCCAGGTGTTCGAGGCGGCGTGGGTGGAGCAGGTGCCGCTGCTGCTGAAGGGCCCACCGGCTGCGGAAAGACCCGCTTTGTCGAATACATGTCCTACACGCTCGGCCAGAAGCTGGTGACCGCACGTAAGGAGAACGGGCAGCTGGTCTGGCGAGGTCCGCGACTATGCCCGTGGGCTCGGATCGCTGTATACCGTCGCCTGCCACGAGGACCTGACTGCCCGCGATCTGACCGGCCGTTACCTGATCCGCGGCGGCGAGACAGTGTGGGTGGACGGCCCGGCCGCCATGGCGGCGCGCGAGGGCGCCATCTTGTATCTCGACGAGGTGGTAGAGGCGCGCAAGGACGTGGCGGTGGTCATACACCCGCTCGCCGACTACCGGCGGATGTTGCCGCTGGAGGCGTAGGGCACCCAGCTGTCGGCGCCACCCTCGTTCATGGTGGTGGTCTCCTACAACCCCGGCTATCAGAGCATCCGGAAGAACCTCAAGCAGTCCACCAAGCAGCGGTTCGTCGCCATCGACTTCCATTATCCCCCTCCGGACAAGGAGGCGGTAATCATCGCCACCGAGAGAGGTGTGGATAATACCTTGGCCGAGCGGCTGGTGGTGCTGGCCAACGACGTGCGCAACGTCACCACCATCGATCTCGAGGAGGGGGTGTCCACCCGCAGTCTGGTGAACGCCGCCAAGCTCACCCGGAGCGGCGTCGGTACCAAGCGCGCCAGCTCCATCGCCCTGGCCCAGTCGATCACCGACGAGCGGGAGGAAGTGGCGGCCATCGAGCTGATGATCGATCGCGTGTTCGGCGCGGGGGCCTAGCACTCAACAACACGGTGCGACCCGAGCACTACACCGCCGACTTTCAGCGCAGCGCCGCCTACCTCGCCGAGAAACGGCCGCATCTGACCACGTTCTTCCACGACGCCGCGGCCGTGTAATCCAACTACGGCGTCCTCGGCGGCGGGGCACTGACCGCGCTCGGCTAGCTGACCAGCGTGTCGGAATACGTCTACATCGAGGTGGTGTTCCCAGGAAACCGCCGGCTGCTGGTGATGAACACCGAGCACGAGCGCTTCTTCTATTCGTTTCCGCTGCCGGCGCTGGCCCGCGCCCTGTTCGCGGGCGTCGAATGGGTGCGCATTCGCACCGCGCTTACCGCCCGCTACGCCGGCATGGAGGAGGACTACCGGCTGCTGGAAGACGTGCTCTGGGAGCGCTTTACCCCCATCGAGCTGGAGCAGGGCGACCCCGACGCCGGCTACGCGGCGGCGTCGCGGGAGCTGGCGCGCGCCATGCTGGCGGCGCAGACGGGAGCCGGCCTGGGGTCGGTCGCCGCTACCGGGGCCAGCGTGCTGGCCACCGCCGAGACGGTGCTGCGCCTCTACCGCTCGTTGGACGAGCGCTTCAACCCGCTGCGCCTATCGCTCAACAGCGACCTGACCGCCCCCTTCAGCAGCGTCAGCGCGGCGGCGGTGTTACCGGAGACGGTGCTCCACGCCACGCCTTCCCTGCTCAAGCCACAGCCGCGGCCGGAGCCGGAGGAGCCGGCCGAGCCAACCGACGACGCCATCGATCTGGCGTCGCTGAGTACCCGCAGCCGCGACCGCGAGTTCCTCCAGGAGGTGGCCGGCGAGGTCCTGCGCCTCTACCGTTACCCGGAGTTCAACGTCTACGGCGGCACCTACCAGTACCAGCACTACACGCTTATCGAACGGTCGCTGCGCGCCTCCGGCAGCGACAACCGCGGCTATCTGCAGTTGCTGCGGCAGTATCGCGGTGTGTCGCAGCGTCTGCGCAAGCGGTTCTTGTACCTGCAGCCGGAGGAGCTGGAGATGAGCCGCCGTTGGCTAAGTGGCGACGATATCTTCCTGACCGATGCCGTGGACTTCGCCATCGACCTGCGCCGCGGCGCCTCGCCTGACGAGAAGATCTACTTCCAGAAGCAGACCAACCGCCGCGATCTGGTGACGGTGCTGCTGGTCGACAGCAGTTCCTCCACCGGAGTGCCGCTGCGACCCACCGCCAATCGTCGCGACCAACCAGAGCGTCAACCTCCCAGCATCATCGAGGTGGAGCAGGCGGCGCTCACCATCGCCGCCGCCGCGCTGCGCGAGATCGACGACTGCTTCGGGGTGTTCTCCTTCTTCAGCCTCGGCCGGTCGCGGGTGTTCTTCAACGTCGTCAAGGACTTCCACGAGCCGTGGGACCAGCGCTCCCAGGCGCGGGTGGGTGCCATGCAGCCCTACGCCAGCAACCGCGATGGCTGCGCCATCCGTCACGCCACCGCCCGGCTGCTGCAGCGGGAGGAGCGCACCAAGCTGCTGCTGCTCAGCGATGGCATCCCGGCCGACCTGGACTACGGCGGCGCGTCCGGCGCCGATACATCGCTGTACACCATCGAGGACACCCGTCGCGCCATAGTCGAGGCCCGCAATCAGGGAGTGGTGGCGTTCTGTCTCACCATCGACCGCTTCGCCCGCGACTATATCCCGCGGCTGTACGGCGATCGCCAGTACGCGATGCTGACCGACGTGCGCCGCCTGCCGGACAAGCTGGGGCAGCTCTATCTGCGCCTCACCCGGTGAGCCCTCACCCCTGGTGAGGGGCGCAGATTCCTTTACAGCGCCGCGGCGCCCGCAACATACTTCCACGGTAACGTCGGCGCGGACGCGGCAGGAGGCAGATGAACGGGATGCGAATCGCGGCACTGGTAGGAGTGGCTCTGGTATCTGGCACCCTCGCGGCGCAGGACATGGCCCACGACGGCGAGATATCCCGCTTCGGCTACGACGGCGACTTCATGTTCCTGGCACCCGAGCACAGCGCCGACTTCAACCCGGCGACCCTGCGGGACCTGCGGCGGCCCACACTGTCCCTCGTCGGCTCGGGAACGATCGGCGGCTTGACGACCACCTTCGAGCACGCTCCTGACTACATCGGTGCGGGAGCGGTTGGCGGTACCCTGAACACCGAAGGCTCCACCTTCGCGCCCCAGGTCGATGCCACCTTGGTCTGGCCGGTCAATGATGGGATAGGCGTCGGCGGCGTGGCCATGGTGGACCACAACTCAAACAGGAGCGTTACCACCCGCAGCGACTTCACCGTCGATCCCGAGAACGAGGTGACGACCGAGTACTCCAC
Source organism: uncultured Spirochaetaceae bacterium (assembly GCA_913043885.1). Classification (GTDB taxonomy): domain Bacteria; phylum Spirochaetota; class Spirochaetia; order SZUA-6; family Bin103; genus Bin103. The sequence continues at coordinate 12,379 of CAJWOB010000015.1, forward strand.
GTTGCAGACCGACTACAAGGCCGGAGCGCTGTTCCTCATAGAGGCGTTCGGTTTGGATATCGGCGCCATCGCCGCTCTCGAGGGTTCGACCAGCCCCGCCCGGGAGAAGTTCGACTGGACCGAGGACAACACCAACACCTACGTCACGGAGAACGAGATAACCAGCACCGGCTTCGACGTGCAGGTGGGAGCGCAGCGCCGCGGCGATCCGCTCTCACTCGGTGGATCGGTGCTGCTGTGGCAGGGGTCCACGGATACCACCCTGTGGTGGTCGTACGACAGCGACGCAACCTTAGCCGCGACATGATTCGCAACAACACCGAGGAAATGCAGGCCATCGATCCGGTCAACTACGCCAACTGGACCGAGATGGACCGGATCACCGACTTCGTCACACGCCTGTACCTGTACGCGCTGTTCAATCTGTCCGAGCAGACCACGCTCATCGGCGCCGCCAGCTACGATCTGGTCAACACCAGCACCGACCTCTTCTACGCGTGGGGGGATCCAGCGGCCCATCAGAGTCAGACCGAGCACACTCTCGACAGCAGCTTGACCGCGGGCCGCCTCAACGTCGGGGTGCGACTCGCGGTGCACGACAACGCCTATCTCCGCGTCGGCGGTGGCATCGAGGTGAACCAGCAGCGCCGCAGCAACAACGATCTGGACCTGGCCGGCGCGCCCGTCTACGCCGCTGCCAACACCGGCAGTCTCGTGGAGTTCAACTCGTTCGGTTCCGGCGTCGACAACGGACAGATCGAGGGGTTGGGCGGATCGATGACCAGCAGCACCGCCACCACGTTCCATCTGCTGGCGAGTTGCCTGTGGTACGCCGCTCCCGATGTCGCGCTCTTTGGACGCGCCAACCTGAGCCTCGGCAGCACGACGACGGTATACGAGGCGTTCGACGTCTTCGACGACAGCGTCTACCGCGAGGAGCAGGGCGGCAGCATCAGTGCCTGGGACGGATCGGCGGTGTTCGGCGTGTCGCTTACGCCGTTCGAGCAGGTGACCCTGGGCATCGACACCGGCACTTCGTTCAACGGTTCCGGCTCGGGCAGTAGTGACTCCCTGCCGACCGGCGCGACGATATATGCTCTGAGCGATCTGCTCGACAGTAGCAACTGGTCGTTCAGCGGCTCGGCAAACATGCCGGTCAGACTGAACTAGCGGTCGCCTACGACCGCCGCAGATCCAAGGCGTGCTGCCCATCCGCCCGCGGCGTAACCGCCGGTCCACAGGCCTACGGGCGCTGGTACGGGAAACCGTCTTGGCGCCCTCCGATCTGCTGCTGCCGTTATTCGTCGTCGAGGGCCGTGACGTGGAGCAACCGGTGACCGCCATGCCGGGGGTGGCCCGTATGAGCACCGACCGCGCTGCCGCGTGCGCCCGCGAGGCACACGCCGCCGGCGTACCCGGTGTGGCGCTGTTTCCGGCGCTCGACGACTCGCGCAAGGACCGGCTGGCAACCGAGTCGCGCAACCCAGACGGTCTGCTGCAGCGGGCGGTGCGGGACATCAAGGAGCGGGCACCCGACGCGCTGGTGATCACCGACGTAGCGATGGACCCCTATTCGAGCGATGGCCACGATGGCGTCGTTACCGACGATGGCCGCATCGACAACGACGCAACTCTGCCGATCCTGGCCGATATGGCGGTGTCTCAGGCTGCCGCGGGAGCGGATATGGTCGCGCCATCGGACATGATGGATGGACACGTCGCCGCGATCCGCTCCGCGCTCGATGCGGCCGGCTACACCGATACCGGCATCCTCGCCTACTCTGCCAAGTACGCCTCGGCCTTCTACGGCCCGTTTCGCGAAGCTCTGGATTCAGCACCCCGTCACGGCGACAAGCAGACCTATCAGATGGACCCCGGTAACGTCCGCGAGGCGGTGCGCGAGGCGCGCCTGGACGCTGCCGAGGGGGCGGACATCGTGATGGTCAAGCCGGCGCTCGCCTACCTCGACGTCATAGCGGCGGTGCGGCAGGCGGTCGAGTTGCCCGTTGCTGCGTACAATGTGAGCGGTGAGTACGCAATGCTGAAGGCGGCCGCAGCAAACGGCTGGATAGAAGAGGCGCCGGCACGGCGGGAGATGCTGACGGCTATCAAGCGCGCCGGCGCGGATGTCATCCTCTCCTACTGGGCACTGGAAGTGGCGCGGGAGCTGGGCGGATGAACGGCGCCACCGGCGGCAAGGCGCGGGAGCTGCATCCGCGCATCAGCGTGGAAGAGGTGGAGGAGGGCCGCGAGCTCGCTCCGAAGTTCGATGGCGACGGTTTGATCCCGGTGGTAACCACCGACGCGCACAGCGGCGAGCTGCTGATGCACGGCTACATGAACCGAGAGGCGCTGATGCGCTCCATGGAGCTGGGGGAGGCGGTCTACTGGAGCCGGAGTCGCGGCCAGCTGTGGCACAAGGGCGCAACCAGCGGGTTTACCCAGCGCATTGTCGAGATGTTGATCGACGACGACCAGGACACGGTGTGGCTGCGGGTCGACGTGCAGGGCGGGGCCAGCTGCCACGTCGGCTATCGCTCCTGTTTCTATCGGCGGATCCAGGGTGTGGGCGAGGCACCGGTACTGGCCGACACAGAGGGCGAGCTCGAGTTTACCGAGACGGAGAAGGTCTTCGATCCGGAAGAGGTGTATCCCGGCGCTGACAACCCGACCGTGTTGTGAGCGGTGCTGAAATGCCGGACGGTTTGAAATGCCGGTAGGGGCGCGCTACGTTTTGGGGCAACGAGAAAGTAATCCGCTAGCATGAAGCTAAAGAACTACCAGGAGGACATAGTCCTCAACATGATACGGATCGTGGCCGCCGACCGCGCGGGGGTGGAGCTCACCGACGCGCTAGCCCACGATGTCGCCGCATACACCCTCAATCGTATTCCCTCCAGATACATCATGAGTGAGCGCGGGTTCACCCGCATGGCAGCGGAGCACTGGGTAGAGGAAGGGGACGGCAGCGACGGTCTGTCCAACCTGGTGGAGCTGATGCTCCTGGTGAACAAGGCAATGGATGTGGTGTTGCAGCGGCGCGCGGCGGCCAACGGCGCGGCGACGGCAAATGGACACGCCAAGCTGAACGGCAGCGGCGCCGAGGTGGAGTACTGGCACAACTTCCCGCAGCTTATCGGCAAGGTGGTGGACGCCGGCTCGCACCGGCCGATCTATGACGCCAAGGTGTCGCTGTTCATCCACGGTGAGCGCTCCGAGCCGGCCGAGCCCGGATGGCCGAATCCGACTGCCACCAACGAGGCGACCCGTGGCTTCTTCTCGTTCTGGCCCCGCTCTCGGCGTTCCACGGACGAGTCGGTGGAGCACGAGCTGGTGATCTCGATCGAGCACGACGACTACACCGCGTTCGACCACCGCCAGGTCGTGCAGACCGACGGCGAGCTGCGTATCTACAACTACATCCACGGCGACGGCATCGTCAATCTCGAGACCTGCCACCTGCAGCTGCGATAGCCGCCTGCCGTCCGGTACCCAGCCCACAGCGGGTGTAATCGCGTATCTGCAATTCGGGTAAGGATCTACGCTTGTAGGCGTGGTCCTACGTGGGGAGCCAGGACTTGATGCGTCACCCGGTACCGGACATCGTTGTCGCTACGCTGGTGGACAGCGTCCTACAGAAGAGCCTCAAACCAGAGTGGGAGGAGGCCGAGCGGGTGAGGGAGGAGAGCGCCGAGTTCCTCCCCGGGCACGGCTTCTCGGGAGACCTCTCGTTTGCGCTGTCCATGGTCGCCAGCGAGCTGGTGGAGAACGCCCTAAAAATATGGCGACTATCACCAGCGGGAGCGCGACATCTCGATGGCAATCGAGGTGGGGACCGCCGACGTCACCATAGAGGTGCGCAACCCGATCGACCAGCCGAGCGCACGCTTCCAGCGGCTGGACCACATCATCCAGTAGATCCGGGGCTTCCAGAATCCGTTCGAGGCGTACGTCGAGCGCCTCAAGGCGGTCTCCGAGTCTTCGCTCGGGGAGGGGGAGAGCGGGCTTGGGCTGGTCCCCGTCGCCTACGAAGCGCTGGCGATACTAGACTTCTACATCGACGAATCAGACACGCCGGCGCTCTCGGCGGTCTATCAAAGGTCTGGGCCTGCCCCGGTTCTGTGGACAGTAATGGGCTTTCATACATGAGTAGAGTCA
>CAJWOB010000016.1 GCA_913043885.1 uncultured Spirochaetaceae bacterium
CCATACGGCCTCGGCGCCAACGCCGGGCCGGTGCCGAGCCTCCGCCAGCGTCGATGCCCGGCCAGTGAGCGGAGGTGGGCGAACGCACTGTCCGGCTGCTCGGCGCTCACATCGCCGGTGCCGTCGGCGTGGGGGAGATAGATCACCCAGCGGCTGTTGTCGGAGCGATTGGCCCGCGCATACCACGGCACCAAGGTGAGCGGTGTGTGGTCGTCGGGTTGGCGCCGCCATCCCGGCAGCGCTACGGTATGAAGCCCACCGGCGATGTCCGATCGCCACTCGGTGCGTGCCTCCTCGGTCACCTCCTCCGTCTGCAGCGACACGCCCGCCTCCTCGACCGGAAACGACAGGTCCTCGCTCTCCAGGCAGTAGCGCAGCGGTCCGCGGCTGACGACGACGTGATTGCGGTCGGCAGCCACTCTGGTGTCCGTCAGCAACATCTGGGGCGTCAGGTCGAGCTCGAGCTGCACCGCGTCTCCCGGTGCCCACTCGCGCGCTATGGCGTAGTGCTCACCGCTCGGCGGCGACCGCCACTGCCCGTCGGGCATGCGCAGGCGGGCGGCGCGCGCCCAGACGGGGACCCTGAGCGTGAGGGGAAACGAGGCCGCCCGAGCTCCGTCGTGGCGGATGGTCACCGTACCGTCGTTGGGATAGTCGGTGGCGATCGACAGGGCTACCTCTCCGCTGGGTAACGGCACGGATGCGGTCGCGTCGGTGAACAGGTTGACCGCGACGCCCTCGCCGTCGGTGGAGAACACATACTCGGGCAGCGCCCCAAAGAAGCGCCACAGATTGGGCATGCAGCAGGTGGTGCGGTTGAGCTCCGGTAGTCGGCAGCGGCCGGTGGCAGGGACGTGCCAGTGGTCGGTGCGCTGGCTCTGGTCGCCGACCACCCGCATCGGGTTGTAGTAGAAGTGGGCAAGCCCATCCAGCGACACCGCCCCGAGGATGTGGTTGTAGATGATGCGCTCGATGACGTCGAAGGGCTTCGCTTTGTCCAGAATGGCGTGCATTCGCCACGAGAACATCACTATCGCGATGGCGGCGCAGGTCTCGCCCATCGTCCGATGGGGGTGATCCTGGGTGTGGGGCAGGTCAAACGGATCTTCCGAGATGATCTCGCCGTGCGAGCCGATCGCTCCGGTGGTGTACATCCGGGTCTCCACCAGCTCGCTCCAGAGCCTCGGCAGGTGCTCTAGCAGGCTGTCGTCGCCGGTATCGAGGAACAGGTCGGCGCACCCGGCCAGCAGGTAGCCGACGCGGACGGCATGCAAGTCGCTGCTGCCTGCGTGCACATCCGCAACGGTCGCCCCCACCTCACACATGCGGGCCAGGGTGATGGCGAAGTCGCGGTAGCGGGTCTCGCCGGTCTCCCGCGCCAGGCGCAACAGGCTGAGCTCGTACTCCGAGTGCTCCTTGCTCCCGACGGTGGCGAAGTAGGGGTTTCCCGCCTCCCACTCCGTCAGCAGGAGGTCGGCCCAGCGGCAGGCTGCCTCCAGCAGTCGTGGCTCCCCGGTAGCACGGTGATGGGCGACCGCCGCCTCGAAGAAGTGGCCGGCGATGTAGAGGTCGTGGTTTACCGTGGTGTCGAATCGCCGCTTGGGGGGAACCTGCGTGTTGATGTAGCCGTCGGGGTGCTGGCTGCCAACGATGAGCCCGGCAATGCGATCGACCGCCCGACGCACTTCCTGGTCGCCGGTACTGGCGAGCGTGTAGCAGGCGCCCTCCAGCCACTTGTAGAGGTCGCTGTCGGCGGCGAGCCGCAGGTTGCGGTCGTCGGGCTGTTGGCCGGCGACGCGCGCTTCGAATCCGAGCGTTATATCGCTGTCTAGAGCCGCCAGCACGCTGTCGCGGTTGCGGTCGATCCAGCCGCCGAGGAAGCCGCCCACCCGGGTGGCCGGCACGGGCACGAAGGCGGCGTGGGTGGCGGGCCAGTCAGCGGCGAGGGTCTGTGCGGGCATCGCTCGACTGTAGCGGGGCCGGTTGCCGGGGCGCCAGGGTGCCGGCACGAGGCAGCGCCCCGTCGTCGGGGGCGCCGACGATGCCCCGCCATACTGCTACACCCGCTGGGCTCCCGAGGACCGGCCGGTCCACGAGCGCAGGTGGCGGCTGAAGCCGTACGCGCTCTCGGACCGGATCGAGCTGCTGCTCCGGCGAGTCGAGCGCGACGTCTCCGTCTATCTCCCACGCACCCGTGGTGGCACCCACCCCGCTGTGCAGGGCAGGATTCGCTTGCGTGCGCTGGGTACACATCAGCGATCTCCAGTTCGGTATGTCGGATGTGGATTGGGACGCCCGCGTCACCTACGCCACCGAGCTGGTGGCGCGGGTGCGCGATATGGCGCCCGACCTGGTAATCGATACCGGCGACTGCGTCGAGGGCGGCACCCTCGATCGCAATCCGAGGGATGTCGCGCAGTGGTGGCAGACCTACCGCGAAGTGATGGAGCCGCTGCGGGCGCAGTGTGAGGTCCTGGCCGTGCCGGGAAACCACGACCAGGACGCGGCAGATCGCTCCTACGCTAGCTTCGCCGCCGCCACCGGCATGTCGGTGGATTCGATTCACCAGCGTCGCCAGATTGGCCGGCTCGACCTCTACCTTCTCGACCTGAATATGCGGGTTGGCGACTACGACCCGGTTACCGGGGCGGGAATGAGTCACCACGGTGCGTTTGCGCCGCGGTCCGAGGTGCATCGATGGATGAGCGCTGCCGGCAAGAGCCCGCGACCTGGCGCTGCCATGGTGGTCGCCGTCCACCATCCGATGTTTCGCTCGCGGGGCGAGCTGTGCGCGGTGGACTCGTCGCTTCTGTACAACCCGACGAGCGGCAACCCGGGCGAACTGTTTCCGATGCTCGACGCCCTGGGCACCGACCTCTACCTGTGCGGTCACACCCACAGCTACGAGCGGGCGAGCTGCGGGCAGATCGCCCACGTCACCACGGGCGCCAAAACCGGCCGCCTGCGGGGCGCCACCGACTTCGCGGTGGCCCGCGACCGCGACGCCTGCATCACCGTGTGCGAGTTGGGCGACGACTCCTCGGAGCTCGTCGGGCGAGCGCTCCGAGTGACCGGTGAGGTGGCCGACGAGTGGGCGCAGCCGCTGCGCTCCAGCGCCGCCTAGGGCGTCGCCGGTTCTTGCGGGCGGGCCTCAGCTACGCAAGTCGACCGGCAGGTGGTCCATGCGGTTGACGTAGCCGATCTGGGCGACGCCATCGGTCCAGGTAACGGAGCTGAGGGCGGTGTTGCCAGTTTCGAAGCACTGGCCGTGGGTGTCGATGCCGATCGCCGCCCTAATTATGGAGTCGCCGGATCCCGCGTGCACCACGGCGCATATCCTCTCGTCTGGCCCGTGGGCACGGTGTAGGTCGAACAGAAAGCGGCTGGCATCACGAGCGGCTTGGCGGGCAACGTCGTCCACGCCGCGCCACTCCTCGAACCACCACCCTGCGTCGGTTACCCCGTTCGCCAGGATTGCACCCGGGACCACCTCGAGCATCTGCTCGCGGGTCAGCCCCGGCAGCGACACCGGGCTGTCGGGGAGCTCGTCGACCATCCCCCCCCACTCGTGCAGCTCCACGGCCACCCGGATCGGCAGCGATAGGGCCGACGAGATCGGGATGGCGGTGTGCAACGTGCGAATGAACGGGCCGCTGTACAGCGCATCGAAGGGGCCGAGAGCGGCAACGTGGGGCGCCACCGCCGCCGCCTGTCGGGTGCCGAGCTCGGTGAGGCCAGGGTCGGGGACGCGGTTGCCGGGGTCGGCGTTGTTGGTGGACTGGGCGTGGCGAACGAGGAGTAGCTCCATGGCGAGTCGCTGCCGATGGTAGCGGCCGCCGCGGGCTAGGTCATCGCTTGATGTCTCGCGTTTGCACGTCGGGTGCAGCCGATGGCGGAGCTTACGCGGCCCGCGGCGCGGTTGAGGGAGAGGAGCCGTGGGTCGATACTGCCCTATGCGGCGTTCGGTGATTCCGGGGCCACGGTTGCTGGTGACCGTTGTGGTCGCAGTCTTCGCGGGGTGTGCCAGCGCGCGCCCCTCCGCGTATATCCTCGAGGAGGCAAACGTCGTGTTCCACGCACGCGCGAAGGCGCTTCAGCTGGGGCTCGAACTGGTGGAGCGGGTGGCGGAGCAAGTGCAATCCCTCCCAGGAGACCCCGACATGGTGTGTCGCGTGGGTACGCTCGTCGATCTTATCGACGCTCTGCACGGATTCGTCGCCTATTCCCTCGAAGACCTGAGTGGCGAGGCCGACCTGCCGGGTGGCGTCGTGCTGGTGCCGCGAGAGGGCAGCCCCGCCCAGCTGGAAGCCGACATTCGCGGCCTAATGGACGATACCGAGACTCAGATGGCCACCGTCCCCGAGGGACTGTTGATTGCCTCCAGCCGTGAGGCGCTGGACGCCATGCTCCGTGCAGGTGCCGACGCGCCGCCGCCCGGCGACGCGCCGGGCGCGCAGGCCTTCCTGCCGAACGCAACGGCCGGTGGATATGTGATCGTGCCGGACGCGATTACGGAGCTACCGTTCGAGCTGGAATTCGAGTTGGACACCGTTGCCTTCTCGTTTGGAGATCGGACCTTCCGCTACGTGCTGGGGTACGGCGACGAGACCTATGCACGGGGCATGGCCCAGCTCATGAACGGGCCCGTGGCGGTGGCCCCCAACCTGACCGAACGCGTGAGCCGGATGTTCCCCGATGACCTGCCGCCGGACCTCTTCACCGACGCCATGGAGCTCTCCGAGCTCGTCGACTATCGCGTGCTCGCCCGCGGCGGGGATGTGATTGCGACCAGCCGTGTGGACCCCAGCTGCCTGGAGCGATGGCTGGAGGTGGTGGGCGAAATGGCCGGGCTGGAGGGTTTCCTCGATGGCACCCCCCCGCCGGTGTCTCCGGCGTTGTAGCGCCAAGCCGCCACAGCCACCGTCCAGACGAGCCCTATGGCCGAGTCCCTCGCAGACCCCGCAGCGGCCACAGGCCAGTCCGGCTACTGGGAGTTGCTGCGCGGCAACGTTACCTTCCGTCGTCTGTGGATTGGCAACGTCGTCTCGTTGCTGGGCGACTGGTTCAACACCATCGCCCTCTACACGATGGTGCTGCGGCTTACCGGTTCGGAGTTGGCACTGGGCGCGGTGCTCATCATCAAGATGCTGCCATGGGCGCTGGCGTCGCCGATCGCCGGCGTGCTGGTGGACCGCTTCAACCGGCGCCGTTTGATGATCGCATCGGACCTGCTGCGTGCGCTGGTGGTGGTCGGCTTCTTGCTCGTCGACGACGCCGGCGACCTCCCGCTGATCTATGCGCTCATCGCCGCTCAGGGCGTGCTCGCGTCCTTGTTCATCCCGGCCCGAAGCGCGTCGATCCCCAACGTCACCAGCGCCCGCCAGCTCGTTACCGCGAACGCGCTGATGGCGGCCTCGTGGTCGGTGATGTTGGCGGTCGGTGCCGCTCTCGGCGGCCTCGTCACTCAGTGGTTGGGCGAACGCGCCGTCTTCGCTATCGACAGCGCCACCTACCTGCTGTCGGGGTACTTCATCGCCCGCAGCGTGATCCCCCAGGCCACGGACACCGCGCGTGGCCCCGTGCTCCGCACGGCTTTCCGGCAGATGGCGGATGGCTGGCGGTTCCTACGCGACATGCCGAATGTGCGGCGCATCGCGCTGGCCAAGATGGCATGGGCCATCGGTGGCGGGGCGCTCGGCTACTCCCTGGCGCTGGCCGGCGATCAGCTATCCGCCGGCGCGCTGGCCGCCGGTATCGGCATTCTGTTTGCTGCCCGCGGTCTGGGCTCCGGCATCGGCCCGGTGGTCGCCCGCTGGGCGTTCAAGGACCGGGGCAAGTGGCCGCTGATTCTGGGCCTGGTCATCGCCGCCAGCGGGATCTGCTACACGGTGGTGGGAGTGATTGGCTGGAGTCTCCCGATCTTCATCGTTCTGGTAATCCTCGCGCACTCCGCCAGCGGCGCTAACTGGGTGATGTCGACGGTGCTGCTCCAGGAGCGTACCGAGGACCGATTTCGAGGCCGAGTGTTCGCCACCGAGTGGCTGCTGGTGACGTTGGCCGAGACCCTCTCGATCGTGGCGGCGAGTGTGCTCCTGGAGATGGGAGTGGTAGACCTGCGCGGCGGTATTCTGACCTTCGCGCTGTTGCAGCTCTTGTGTGGCGTGTTGTGGGTGGTCCTGGTGGTGCCGCGGGAGCGAGGGCCTATCGCGAGGCGCTAGAGCGCTAAGAGAAGCCTCCGCCGGCAGTACGGATCGGGCGCTGGCGTTGCCACCTCGGTGGACGCGGTGGTCTTGCTCTCCTCGGTTCTGGGTGAGATCGACCTGTCCGAGTCCGCACCCTACAGCGCCAACCGCATCCCCAGGCAGACGTGCTGCAGGTCGGGCGGGTCTTCGTGACGGTACGCGCAGTACAGCATCGACTCGCCCGACATGTAGGAGCCGCCTAGCAGCACGCGGTTGACCCGCGCTTCTAGCCCAGTCGGTGTGTTGACCGGTGCATCGTCGGCGATGTCCGCCCACAGGTCCTGGCACCAGGCCCAGGCGTTACCCACCATGTTGTAGAGGCCGTAGCCGTTGGGCGGATGGGCGTCCAGCGGATCTGGCGGGTCAGCCTCCTCGCGGCCCCAGCAGCACTGATCGCCGGGGGCATCGTCGCCCCAGGGGAACGCCTTGCCATCCAGCCCGCCACGCGCCGCCGCCTCCCATTCCGCCGCGAAGGGCAGTCGATAGGCCCTGCCAGTCCGGTCACTCAGCCAGGCGGCGTAGTCGCGGGCGTTCTCCCAGCTCAGGCCGAGCGCGGGGAACCGCGGGTCCTGCAGGTTCGGGCGCTCGCACGCGAGGGGCACCGCACCGCCATCGTCGACGAAGCGGCCGTACTCCTCGCGGGTAACCGCGTATTTGCCGATGGAGAAGGTCGTGATCTCCTCCTCCATGGGTCCAGGCCACGGATGTCCGAGCTCGAGCTGGGGTAGGTATTCGGGCGCACCGATAGTAACCGTCGCCGCAGATACGACGACCATGTCCGGTTCGATCGGCTGGGCGGCGCTCACGACAGGTCTCCCAGCCGGATAGGATGATCCTCGGCCGCGCTCACCTGCAGGCCAATGAGGACGCGCACGACGCTCTCCGCAAGATCGAGGCTGACCGGCCAGCTCTCCTCTCCCTCCAGGCAGCGCAGCCAAGCGCCGATCTCGTGCACGTACACTTGCTCGTCGATGTTCGGTGCAGGGATTTCCGCCGGACGCCATGTCCCCGAGTCGGCGTCGTAGAACGCCAAGGTGCCGAACGCGCCCTTGCTCCAGGCAGCGGTGCCGTTGCTGCCGGCCAGCCGCAGGGCGGTCTCGCTGGAGCGATCATTGAGGTCGAAGTGGGCGTTCAGCAGCATCCCGTTGGCGTGCTCGATGATGATCTCCATCGTATCTGGCGTTCCGGGTGCCAGCTCGAGGTCGCCCACCTTGGCGGTGCGGCATGAGACGGAGGTCATCTCTGAGCCGATGAGCCAGTTGAGCCACACCAGCTCCTGAGCTACGACGTCGAGGTTGCCCCCGCCCATGGAGAAATCGTTGGCGTAGAACTCGGTGATCCCCTCATACGGATGCCAGCCAGGCAGATAGCTGCCGGTGGCGTAGGTGACGTGGAGCAGCCGGCCAAACTCCGGGGCCTGCATACAATCGTGGAGTATACGGGTGCCCGCGTCCCACAGCGTCTGGCAGTCCGGTGCGCACACTAGCCCCTTGCTGCTCACTAGATCGCGCAGCTCGGCGATGCCCTCGAGCTGGGTGGTGAGGGGTACCTCGCAGAACAGGTGCTTGCCGTCGCGGGCTCAGGCTAGCAAGTACTCCATATGGAGCGCTCCTCGCACCGATATGACGACCGCGTCGGGGTCGCTGGTGAGTCCCTCGTAGAGCGTGGCGAAGGTGACGACGCCGTACTTCTCCTCCGCCTCGGCGCGTCAGTCTTCGCGGGGATCGAAAGCGACGATGTCGCTCATCCGGTTGGCCTGCAAGCAGCGAATCCGCCGCTTGCCCATCGAGCCGAGCCCGATCTGCAGGAACTTCATAACGGCAGCATAGGTTGCAGCCGCCATTTCGACAGCCGCTGCCCGGCTTGCTCTCCCCCGCGCTCCGGCCAACGATGGGGGCAGCAGTCGGCGAGTTGACTAGTCTGACTAGTCAACTCCTCAAGAAAGGGGCGTCCTGTGACAAGACGGGTGCGGCAGCCAGCAACTTGACTATTCTGACTAGTCAAGTTCCCCGTGGCAGCGGGTCATTCTGCGCCGACTATGCACCCAGAGTGCCCGGCCAGCGACCGAAACCTGGGGGGGTGCCCGGATCTTGCTCGAGCAGCGTGTCCGCCTGCGCCAGCACCTTGCGGTACGCCGCCGCGAACCGCTCGATTACCTCTGGGAGGTCGCGTTTGAACCAGGGGATCGCGAACGAGCGCGCATGCAGCCCCTCGGCGATCGGCAGCGGCCCGGTCGGCGTCGCGTTGGTCGGTGTGCCGCGGCCATACACATCCAGGTCGCGAAACATCGGGTGGAGGTGGAGGGGCAGGTTGAGGCCGGCGCCGTATCGGCCCACCCCTTCTGCCGCAACTGCATCCAGGAAGTGGGTAACGGAAAGGCCGCCCAGCTCCTCGGGAACGAACAGCCCGCGGGGCGTGTACCAGCCTCCCATGGTGCTGCCAGTCGACTCGTCGACGCGATGTGGACGCACCCCGGGGATGCCATCGAGCAGATCCCAGAACCGGTTCATGGCCCGTCGTATCTCCGCTTCGCGGGCGTCGAAGTGCCGAAGCTGCACCCGGCCGACTGCGGCGCTCATCTGGTGCATGCGGTACTTGTAGCCGCCGAGCGGGACGCCGAGGGTGCGGCGCAGCTCCGGATCGGCCACCACCCCTGGCGCTCGCCCGTAATGGCCCCACGCTATCGCTCGCTCGTAGACGGCGCGGTCGTCGGTCACCAGCACTCCGCCTTCGCCGATCGCTATTGCCTTTCTCGCTCATCAGCGACATCGCCGCCACCTGGCCAAAGCAGCCGACCTTGGTCCCCTTGTAGAGGGCGCCGTGGGCGTGGGACACATCTTCCAGGATCGCGATACCCAGGGGCTCGGTGATGGCGCGAATGGCGTCCATGTCGGCCGGGTGGCCGGCGTAGTGGACGACCACCACCAGCCGAGTGCGCTCCGTCAAAGCTTGCTCCATGCTCGCCGGATCGATGCATAGCGACTGCGGATCGACGTCGGCAAAGCGTACGGTGGCGCCGAGCGACAGCGCCGGAGCTGCCGACGCCCAGTAGTTGGTGCTCTGGCACACTACCTCGTCGCCGGCACGGACACCGGCTCCAAACATCGCGGCCTGAATCGCCGCCGTGCCCGAGCTGTGCGCCAACGCCAGCGCCCGCCCCTGCCAGGCGGCAAGCTCCTCCTCGAGCCGCTCGGTGACGTCCCATCTGGACATCGCTCCGGCACGCAGCACCGCCTGCTCGTCCTCGTCGGTGACAACCGGCCAGGTGAACAGGTCGTCGGGGACGTCCGCGGGACTGAGGGCGGGCGGACCGCCGAGGATGGCGAGGGCGCTCTCTTCGCTTCCACGTTACTGAGGACGATCCTAGCCCGGCAGCGCCGCGGCCGCCACATTCTTCTATCTTAGTGAGTAGTAAGTTTGGGATGATAAACGAGCGAAGCGAAGCCGGCAGCGCGCAGGCGACCCCCGAGAATCTCAACCCGTTCGAGATTGCCCAGCATCAGTTCGATACCGCGGTGCGCTACCTCCCGGAGTACAGCGGTGGTCTGGTGGAGTCGCTGAAGCGGCCCGACCGGCTGGTGGTGGTGGAGTTCCCCATCGAGACCGAGAGCGGTGCCGTCGAGAACTTCGTCGGCTACCGCGTGCTCCACAACCGCGTGCGCGGACCCGGCAAGGGGGGATTCGCTATCACCCGGACGTCAACGCCGACGAGGTGCGGGCACTCGCCTCGTGGATGACCTGGAAGTGTGCGGTCATCGACGTCCCCTTCGGTGGGGCAAAGGGTGGGCTGGTCTGCGACCCGAAGCAGCTCACCGCGGCGGACTTACGCAAGATCACCCGCCGCTTCATTGCCGAGCTCGGCGATGACATCGGGCCCAACACCGACATCCCCGCGCCGGACGTCAACACCAACGCCGAGACTACGGCGTGGATCTACGACACCTATCACATGATGCATCCGGGGCGGAACAACCTCGGCGTGGTAACCGGCAAGCCGATTGGCATCGGTGGCTCCCACGGCCGCGAACAGGCGCCCGCCCGCGGCTGCCTCTACGCGACGCAGACGGCGTTGGAGCGCGGGGTGGCGCCAGGTCTTCCGTCGGTGGAGGGTGCCACCGTCGCCATCCAGGGGTTCGGTAACGCCGGCTCCCACGCAGCAGCGCTGTTCGCCGAGGCGGGCGCCAAGATCGTGGCGATAAGCGACACCCGAGGCGGCGCCTACAGCGCGGCGGGCCTCCGGCCGAGCGACGCGGTGGCGCACAAGAAGCGGACCGGCTCCGTGGTCGGACTACCCGGCAGCGAACCCATCGACGACCACACCCTCCTGGGCCTGGAGTGCGACATCCTGATTCCGGCGGCGCTGGAGAACGCGATTCGGCGGGACAACGCCGCGGGCGTAAGGGCGAAGCTCGTGGTGGAGGCAGCCAACGGCCCGACCACGCCGGCGGCCGACCAGATCCTGCTCGACAAGGGCATCCCGGTGCTGCCTGACATCCTGGTCAACGCAGGTGGCGTTACCGTCAGCTACTTCGAGTGGGTGCAGAACAGCGAGAACGAACAGTGGGATGTGGAATAGGTAAACGACAAGCTGCGCGCCAAGATGGCCGCGGCCACCGAAATCGTTATCGAGAGTCAGACAAGCATCAACGCGTCGCTGGGCGATGGGCGAACCGGAGATCGCCTCGAGCCAGTCGACCTGCGCACCGCGGCGTTTGCTCTCGCCATCGGGCGAGTGGCCGAAGTCCGCATATCCCGCGGCATTTGGCCATAGCGGTCACGCGGCGTCGTGGAGCTGGTCGGCCAGCGCAAGGATGTGATCGCGCATCACCACGCTCTCATGCCACTCTTCCGGGATGCCCTCCAGGCCGTAGAAGGCACCGGCAATCTGGCCGCACACGGCAGCGCATCTTAGCCGGAGCTGCGCCAGTGGTTTGCCCTCCGCGACAGGTCGCTGTCTAGTGGCCGCAAACATGAAGAAGGTGGCGGTGTGGACTCTGCTCCGGGAGCGTGAGGGCATCACGCGGGAGGAGGCCGAGCGCCTGGTCCTCGCCGGAAGCGTGCGCGTCAGCGACGAGCCGGTGCGTCGCGTCGGGGAGCTGGTCGACCCGCAGGGGGATGTGGTCGTCGATCGCGGCTCACCCTATGCGAGCCGCGGGGGCGAGAAGCTGGCCTTCGCGCTCGAAGCCCTGGAGGTCGACGTTTCCGGCAGGGTCGCGTTGGACGTCGGCGCGTCGACCGGTGGGTTCAGCGACTGCCTGCTCCAGCACGGCGCCGAGCTGGTATATGCGGTCGATGTGGGCTTCGGGCAGCTGGCAGGCAAGCTTCGTGCCGATCGCCGCGTCGTGGTCTACGAACGCACCAACATCAGCGATCCGAGGCTTACCGAGCTCGACCCGGCACCTTCGCTGGTCACGCTCGACCTCTCCTATCTGTCCCTGCGCATCGCCGTTCCGGTTGCATCCCGTACGATCCGCGGCGGCGGCGAGATCGTCGCGTTGGTCAAACCTCTGTTCGAAACCGATGACCGCACGGCGCGGCGGTCGGGGGAGCTATCGGCGGTCGCGGCACGAACGGCGGCCGACCTCCTGAGCGAGGCGCTGCGCGAATCGGGCTTCGCCGCCTCCACGCCCATCCAGAGCCCGATCGACGGTGGCAAGGGAACCGTGGAGTTCTTCGTCCGCGTGTCGGTCGCGGACGCCCACTGACCGCTGCTATACGGTGCCGGCCGGCCTGTCTACGGGACGCCGCCGTCGAGGCGCTCAGGCGGTCTGCAGCAACTCGAGATCCTGTTCCAGCGGGTCTGCCATCTCCACCGACAAGCGATGGAACTCATGCTCGATCGCGACGAAGCTATCGACCACATCGGGGTCGAACTGCCTGCCACGCTGTAGCAGGATATTTCCGATCACCTGCTCGTGGGGCAGCGCGGGCTTGTAGACCCGCTCGCTACGCATCGCGTCATAGGCGTCGGCCAGGGCCATGATTCTCGCCGACACCGGAATGCGTCCCTCGGCAATCTGCCGCGGGTAGCCGCTGCCGTCCCACCTCTCGTGGTGCCCGCCGGTGATCTGAATTGCGATCTCCAGGAACGACTGGAAGCCCAGGCGCTCCGCCGCCATTGTCAGCACCTTCTCGCCGAGAACGCAGTGCTCCTTCATGATGTCGAACTCGGCGTCGGTCAGCTTGTCGGGCTTCAACAGCACCGCATCCGGAATGCCTACCTTGCCGATGTCGTTGCGACACCTGGAACGTGCGGCTGTCGGCGTCGGCAGGAGTGCCACCCTGGAGACCGTCGCTGGCGAGCATGACTTCGGCGAGTGATGCGTCCGGCTCTGGTTGATCCCCGCAGCCGAGGCCACCAGCCAGACCAGCCGCTCCTGCGTCGCCTTCGCCGGGAGGGTCAGCTCGAATTCGCCGAACATGTGGCTGCCCTGGTTGCCGATGTGCCACACGTGCAGCTCACCGTCGGTACGGGTGGCCACCACCTGTAAACCGGCGCCGCCCGGGGCCAGCGATGCCTCCCAGCGGTAGGCCCGTCCCCATCGGTCGTACGGCCCCGCCTGGCGCCTGGCCAGTGTTTCTGGTGCCGGCGCGGCGTTGGTCGCCTCGTCGGCGAGCCGCTCCGCAAGTACCGCGGTTACCCGATCCCAACGACGGTGGGGGCGGGGCCACACCGCCACACCTACGATCACCTTCTGTTCCGCGGCCGATCTGTTGGTGGCCCGGACAATTGCGGCGATGAGAATGCCGCCGCCGCAGGTCAGGTAGTCGCACCCCAGCCGCAGCCAGGTCCCCAGGCGAGACCTCAGTCCGGCGCCGCGTCGTGAAGGAAGCGGAGCTGTTCCTCCAGCACGAGCTGCAGGTCTGGGCGCTCACCGGACGCTGCTGACGAGCTCGCCTGCGTCACGCCGTACCCGGAGGAGCTGGCAGCGACCACCTGCGAGGTTATGGGCAGATACGTGGTCAGATAGCCGTCGAATCCAACGTCGCGCAGCGTCTGTAGGATCTCCGGGTAGTTGGCGTGTCCCCTCCCCAGCTGTCGATGGTTGGTCTCGTTGGTGTGAACGACGTGGATGTGGCGGCCGGCTTCGCGTAGCGCGTCGACCGTGGAGGCTTCCGAGATGTTCATGTGGAAGACATCCGGCTGCATGCCGATGTTCTCGAAGTCCACCTGCTCGATCACCCACAGCGCTTCCTGGAGCGTGGTGAGCACACCGGGGTACGCCTCGTATTGGTTCAGTGGCTCCATCAACACCGTAATGCCCAGCGGCTCGGCGTGTGCGCAGATCTCGTTGGCCGCATCGACGAAGTTGCGCCGCAGCTCCTCCACCGGCTGCTTGGGAAAGGGCACCTCGTATACCGGCGGCTGGGCGGCGCAGATCTCGAAGTAGCGGGCGCCGGCCTCGGCGGTGAGGTCGAGGGCGCGCCTGGCGTAGTCCAGACCGCGCTGGCGCGCGGCGGGGTCCCCTCCGGCCAAGTTGCGATCCTCACCGGCATGGAAGTAAGCCCAGGCGCCGAGCACCTCCGGGATCTCCAGGTCGATGTCGTCAGCAATTCGCCGCATCTCCGCCGACTGTAGTCTCTCGACGTCGCCGGGCAGATCGGCACCGTCGTAGCCCGCCGCCTTGATGGTCTCCAGGATCTCCCGCGGGGAAGCGAAGAAGTCGTAGCCCATCCAGGCGAGGGTGTCGCACACCACCGAGTACTTATGCGCCACCATCCACCTCCAGGGTTAGGCAGCATGCCGCCCGTCGCGCTGCAGGTCCAACAGCAGCGAGTCGACCTCGTGGGACAGATAGCCGCGCCGGTCGGCCACCGCAGCGCGGCTAAGGCGGCGCAATGCGCCGCCCCTGCTACCGGCCCGCGTGTCCTATGTGCTGCTCCAGGAACGCGATCGTGAGCGGCCACGACGCGTCGGCGGCCTCCTGGCTATGGTGCTCGGGGCGCGTGAAGTCCATGTACGCGTGCCCGGCGTTGGCGAAGCTGTGGAACTCGTGCGGCACCCGGTGCTCGGAGAGCCGTTGGTCTATAGCGTCGCGGTCGTCGGGCGTGGGGTTGCGATCTTCCTCGCCAAACAACCCGAGGATGGGGCAGCGAATCTCGGCCAGTCGCTCGAACGGGGCGGGTCCGTCGCCCCACGCCACCCGCGTGTTGCCCCCGTAGTAGGAGACCGAAGCTGCGATGCGTCGGTCGGCAGATGGCACCAGGTAGGCGACACGCCCTCCCATGCAGAACCCCCACCAGGCCAACCTGCTCGCCGGCGGTGCGGCTTTCGATCCAGTCCACCGTTGCCGCGAAGTCCGCCAGGATCTGTTCGTTGCGGAGGTTGGCCATCTTGGCGAATGCGTCCGCGTCGGTCGGCTCCTGGCGGTGATAGAGGTTCGGCGCGGCGGCGCTGAAGCCGTCTGCTGCCAGGCGATCGCACATCCCCTGCACGAATCGGTCGACGCCGCCGGCGTGCTGCGCGACCGCCACCCATGGCGCGCCGCTCTCGGCACGTTGCGCGGTCGCCACGTAGGTGGCCATCTCGCGCCCATCGACCGCGATCCGCTCCCAGGTGCCCGAAGCCATGGCCAGATGATATCCCACCCACTACAGCGACGGCGCAGCCACTAGTCCGGGCGCTGTAGATCCACTTCCGGTGCCAGGAGTTGCGCTCGTATCGCGGCAAGGTCGTGGCGCTCCAGCTCGGGCGATAGGTCGACACCGCGCCCATAGACCGGGCCGTCCTCGGTCTCGCGGTAGTGCCACCAGTCACTGCGCCACACCCACAGCTCACTGCCGGGATGTACAGACGGACGAACCTCTGGGCGCCGCCCAACCAACATTCCGCTTCGACGTAGGAGGTCTCGTCGATGCCATCGCCGTGATGTCGAGGACGGTCACCGCGTCGAGGGTCGGTAGCGCTGACTGGTGAAGCCCTCCAGGGTGACCTTTGGCACGGGTGCGCCTCCGCGGCGGTCGTGGGGGTGGCTGTGCTCGGGATCGGGCTGAGCTTCGTGGTCTCGTGGTCGCTGTCCCGCACCGTATTGCGGGGGCAGCCATCCGCCTTTGCGTTGGAGATGCCCCCCCTACCGTCGGCCACGACTGCTGCGGACCATCTATACGTCACTGATCGATCGTACGGTGTTCGTGCTGTGGCGGGCGGTGGTGTTCGCGTTGCCGGCCGGTGCAGTCATCTGGACTATCGGCAACGTGCAGCTGCCAGGGGCCACGCTGGCCGGTGGTCTCGACCCGTTCGCGGCGTTTATGGGGCTCAACGGCATCATCTTGCTGGCGTTCGTCGTGGCCATTCCAGCCAACGAGATCGTGATTCCGGCCGTGCTGATGCTCACGCTGCTGGGCGCCGGGACCACGGCCGCTGAAGCCAGCGAAGTCGCCGGCGTGATGTTCGAGGCCGAAACACCGGTGGTTGCCGCGATGCTGCGAGGAGCCGGGTGGACGACACTCACCGCCGTGTCGCTGCTGCTGTTCAGCTTGGTGCACAATCCCTGTTCCACCACGATCTTCACCATCTGGAAGGAGACACGGAGCGTTCGCCGGACCCTTGCCGCGTCGCTGTTGCCGCTGGCACTCGGCATAGCGCTGTGCGGCGTAGTGGCCCAGGTTTGGCGCCTCGTGGCCGGCTAGCGCTGGGCCAGCAATTCGCATTCTGGGCACCGGGGGCCGCCGAGCGCGGAGTGCTGCTAGCGAGGCCGAATCGGTTCCTGGTGATCGTCGAGCTGGAGCAGGGCGGACGCCAGATCGAGGCGCACTGCACCTACCCAGGCCGGCTGGAGGATATCCTGGTTGCGGGGTGCCGCGTGCTGGTGGTGCCGCAGCCCGGCTGGCAGCGAGGTTCGCAGAGCGGTCCGCCACGCCGCACCGCCTACACGCTGGTAGCCACCGAATATCGGGGGCATAGCATTCCGCTGCTGAGCGCGGCGGCCAACGCCGCAATGGAGGCGCTGGTTATCCGTCCCCGCTATCCCGCGGCCCAGGTCCGGCGTGAGTATGCCCTCGGCAGGACACGGCTGGACTTTGCGGTGGATGACCCCGACGCGCCACACGCGCCGCATCTGATCGAGGTGAAGGCATGCACGCTGGTGGAGCACGGCGTTGCGCTGTTCCCGGATGCGACTACGGCCCGCGGCCAGCGTCAGCTCCGTGAGCTGCAGCAATGGCCGGCCGCTATCCGGACGGTGCTATTCGCGGTCATGAATCCCGAGGATAGGGTGCTGGTTCCCAACCTACACGTCGACCCCGCGCTGAGTGCGGCGTTGCTGGCTGCGGCAGGGC
>CAJWOB010000017.1 GCA_913043885.1 uncultured Spirochaetaceae bacterium
CCAGCGCGCGCTGTGGCGCACGGCCGGCGGCAACGGCCCCGACATCGAGGAACTGGACGACGACGAGGAGGAGGAGGAGGAGGAAGAGACGGACGAGGACGGCACGCCCGGCAACGGTGATGGTAATGACGAGGGCGGCGGCCTTCGGCGGGCGGCGTCCGCCGCCCGCGCCGACGCATCCACCGTGGTCAGTCCCTCCACCTCCTCGCCGAGCATGCTGGCGATGGCGGCGCTCTTCTCGGCGGTGGCGTTGGCGTGGAACTCCAACACGTGGGGAAGCAGGATGGCCGCCACCCACGACTTGGGCACCATGAAGCGGGCATTGATGGCGTAGGCGAGGGCGGCGCCCATGCCCTGCCGGCTCATGGAGAAGCCGATCGCATTGAGCAGCCCGGCCATGGCGGCCTCGGTGCGGGCGCGCAGATTGTCTGGGCTCTCGACAATGGCCTGGTGTTCGCGGGCGACGATACGAATGCTCTCGGCGAACAGGGTGTCGCTGAGTGGGTTGGCGCGGGTGGAGGTATAGCCCTCGATGGCGCCCAGCAGGGTGTCCAGGAGAGTAGTGGCGGTGTACTTCTGCGGCAGGCTAATCGCCAGCTTGGGATCGATAACCACCGCCTTGGTGATATCCGGCTGGGTCCGCCCCGGGCGACCGGTGCGATCGCGGCCGTCGACCACAAAATACTCGTCGACCAGCATGAAGGGATTGCGACAGGTAGTGGGCACCTCGATGTAGGGTAGCGCCTCGCCCTGCGGCTGGATGCCGGCCATATAGTCGTCCATGTGCGAGTTGCGGGGTGTGACCATGGCGATGCAGCGCGCCGTGCTCAGAGCGCGCACGCCGCCGAGGCCGATGACCACGTTGGCATGGGCGCCGCGCGCCAGATGCACGCCGTCGTCCACCACGGTGCTGGTGGCATTTGGCATCACCTCATCGAACACCATGAACGACACGCCGCGCTTCTCCAGCACGCTCTGCAGGCGCTCGATGGTGTTGCTCTCGTAGAGGATTGCCTCGGTAACCACTATCGCGCGGTCGCCGTGGTCGGCGACGACATTGCCAATGCGGTTCAGGGAGTCGAGGCCGAATACGACACGGGAGGGGATGGCGAAGGAGATATCAGCCATGGTCGATTACGCCGCCGCAACAAAAAGGCGGAGCGTCTGACGCTCCGCCTCGAATACCTGGTTGCGGACAACCGGTCATTATCGCGCGCCGGGGCTGCCGGTCAGCAGCGGACGCCGTGTGCCAGTACCGCTGGGGTGCTCTGCCGGCCTCAGATCCCGAACGAATCCATGATGCGGTCGGCAACATCTGACAGCATCTCGTCGGACAGATAGTTAGGATCTTCGAGCTTCTTCTTCACCTCGGCGATGCGGTCGGCGCGCACGTCGGGGCTGTTCTTGACCAGCTCCTTGGCGTGGTACACCTCGGCTGCGGACTTCGCTTCCGCAGACACCTGGATGGAGTCGGCCCCAGGGGCCTTGCGCGGCTTATCCGCACGGTCAACCTTCTTCAGGTTGGATACGGGATCGACAGGTCCTACGCCTTCAACGGTCATTCGGCTGTCCTTCCTCCCTAAGTATCGTCAGCGCCGGCCGCTAACTTGAGTGCGCTTCGGCCTCGGGGACCGCCTCCGCGGCGCCCGAGTCGGCCGCCACGAACACACTGAACTCACCCTGAATCTTCGGTCGATTACTGAGCTCGGTCAAGACTACTTGCGCCGTCCCGGTAAGCACTTCCTCGTGGACCTTGGACAGCTCGCGCCCCACCACCAGTTTCCGCTCGGGAGCCGCGTCAGAGAGGTCCTGCAGCGCGGCGAGGATGCGGTGAGGCGACTCATAGAGGACAAACGGCCAGCCGGGCTGCAGCAGGCCGGCCAGCTGCCGGCGGCGCCTCCCCGGTTTCGGGGAGAGGAAGCCGTAGAAGACCGCGTGCTGTACGCTGGCGCCGGCAACCGAAAGCAGCGCCGCCAGCGCGCTGGGCCCGGGGATGGGGGAGACTGGGTACCCCTCCGCCCGCGCCGCGGCCACCGCCGCCGCGCCGGGGTCGGAGATGCCCGGGGTACCGGCATCGGTGATCAGCGCCACCTCACTGCCGTTGCGAAGCTCGCCCATCACCCGCGCGGCGCCGGCTTCGCCGTGGCCGTAGGCCACCACACGGGTGGTGATCTGATGGTGGCTGAGCAGCCGGCGGCTGTGTCGCGTATCCTCGCAGGCGATGACGTCGACGCTGCGCAGCACCTCCAGCGCGCGGAGCGTGATATCAGCCAGGTTGCCGATAGGGGTGGCGACCACGTGCAGGGTTGGCACGGGGCGAGTGTAGCGCGTTGCGGGGGGTGCACCGGTGCTGGCGTTTGGCATAGCCCTGGTCGTCGCCGTGGCGCTGGCGGCGCTCGGCAGCTGGGCAAGGACGCGCTACGCAGGTTCGGGTGGTGGCGGCAGGGTACGGCGGAGCGACGGTCGCCGGTGGCCGCCGTTCCGCCAGTGCCCGGTGTGTCGCACTCCTCTCGAAAAGGGACAGTCGGTGCGGACGGCGAGATTCCCGGCCCGGGAAGGCGTGGCCACGGTGCATCTATCGGGGTGCCCCCACTGCCTTCCGCCGGCCGGCAGCGGGCCCGGAGTCGCGCGCGGCTGCCCGGTCTGCAAGCGTCAGCTCGCCGACGCCGACTACCTCCTGGGGCGGATGTGGCAGCAGGGGGAGGTAGGGCGGACGCGGGTGCCGGGCGATCCGGCACCGCTGCACATCCGCATCTCCGGCTGCAACCACTGCATAGCTGGGTGACGCAAGCGGCTAGGCGTGCCAGCCACCCGCCACCTTGATGTTGGTGCCGGTGACGTAGCCCGATTCCCGGCGTACCAGAAACAGGATGGCGTTGACGATGTCGTCGGTGGTGGCGTACCGCCCGGCCGGGATCGCCTCCTCACCACCGGGGGGCTTGGTTACCGAGTTGTCGATGATGCCCGGTGATATGGCGTTGACGGTGATGCCGGCGGCGGCATAGCGCTCGGCCAGCGACTTGGTCAGGATCACCACGCCGGTCTTGGCCACCATGTAGGGTGCCAGCGTCGGCGCGGGCCGCAGCAGATCCGCGGCGGCGTCGGCGAAGTTGACCACTCGGCCGTAGTCCGCCCGCGCCATCAACGGGATGGCTGCCTGGCAGGCGATAAACGTGGTCGTGACGTTGGACTCGATCGCCTCCCGCCATTTATCCGCCGACACATCGGCGATGTCTTCCACGCGAAAGGTGCCGACGTTATTGACCAGGATCTCGAGCCGGCCATGCGCCTCGTCGATGGTGGCAAGCAGCTGACGCGCCTGCGCTTCGTCGGACAGGTCCGCGGCGATGGCAGACGCCTTGCCACCGGCCGCCTCGATCGCCACCACCACCTGGTGTGCCTCGCCTGCGCTCGCCCGGTGGTGGACGACCACGGTGGCGCCGGCAGCGGCGAGGCCTTCGGCGACAGCGCGGCCGGTGCGCCGCGCCGCACCGGTTACGAGCGCTACCTGCCCGCGTAGCTGCTGCCCGGGCTCATGGGCGCCGCTGGCCGCGTCAGCGTGGCTGCCCGAGTCAGCACGGATGCCACTGTCAGCCATTGCGCCACCTCGCGACGATACAGCGGTAGCGCAGTGAGTCGCGTGCCTCCGCCAGCGGTCGCGCGGTGTCGGGATGGCGCGCCGTTCGTGCCAGGTCGAGGAGGGGCAGCAGCATGAAGTCGCGCTCCGTTAGCCCCGGATGGGGGAGGGTGAGGGCAGGCGTATCGAGCACCGCCCCGCCGTGCATAAGCACATCCACGTCGATGGTACGCGGCCCGTTGCGTACGGTCCGGCGCCGCTGCAGCTTGCCCTCGATACGCTGGCCGTGGCGCAAGACGTCCAGCGGCGAGTCGGTAGTGCGCAGGTGGGCGACGCAGTTCAGGAACATCGGCTGCGGGGTGTACCCCCAAGGGAGCGTCTCGTATATGGGTGACACCCGGCACAGCCGGTAGCGCGCCTGCAGCCGCCGCAACGCCGCGCGGATGTTGGCGGCCGGCTGCTGGTTGGAGCCGAGCGCCAGGTAGACGTCACTCACGCCGCAACTCGTCGCGGAGCGTCGGCGTCGCTCACGTCCGCCGACCCGCCGCCAGCATCGCGGTGGCGAGGGCGGGCTCGTGGGTGCGTATGTATGCCGCGCGGGTAGCGGCGATGTATGCCCCCAGCAGCAGTCGACTGCTCCGCTCCTTCTTGCTTCCGAGGTACACCAGAGTGGTGGCGCCGGACGCCGCCAGCCGGTCGGCGGCCGCTATGGCGCGCACCTGTGCGCTGATCTTGCGTTCTTCGGACAGGCTGGGGTGAAAGATACCGGCGTTGGGGTCGAGCAGCAGTCCGCCCAGGCCCAGCTGCTGTGCACGTCGGTGCTCGCGGGCTCCCCACGCCAGGATCTCGGCCGACCCGTAATCGACAGCCGGCGCCGCGCGCATCGCATACGGATCGGAGTAGGGGAGAAACAACAGGCAGAGCTGGCGGCCCAGCTCCCTGGCGTGGGAGAGGAGCTCATCGGAGGCGGCTCCAGCGGTGAAGTTGACCATGGCCGCACCACGGTCCAGCGCCCAGCGCGCGGTGTGCTCCGACCAGGTATCCACGGCCACGGCCACGCCGCCGCTAACCAGCGCTTCCAGAGCCGGGGTCAGCCTGGCTCGCTCGGTCTCATCGTCGACCTGGGCGCGGTCCTCGCTGATCGAGCGCGCGCCCAGCTCGACCATGGATGCCCCCTCGTCCAGCAGCCGCTGGGCGCGGTGCGGGACGTCGGCGGCGTCGACTACGGAGCCGGGGACCCTCGATTCCGGGGAGAGGTTGATGACCCCGACAATGGTGGGCGTCTGCGCTCCTCCCGGCTGCCGGTCGCTGCGCCGCTCGATCTGCACCATCGCGTGGGCGGCATGCTCCACTGCGCCCGGCTTCTTGACGGTGACGCGTACCGCCGGGGCCCCGGTCTGGGCGAGCGCGGTGGCGGCAACGCGCTCGGCCATGGTCTCGATGAGCTGAAACTTGCCCGCCACCACGACCTCCCGGGTGGCGCGGCTGAGGGCGGAGTAGTCCACCGTGCTCTCCAGCGCGTCGGTTGCCGCCGCGGCCGCCGTGTCGGCGTCGACCTCGACAGTGACCAGCACGTCCTGCGGCTGCTCCCTCTCGTGCGGGCGCACGCCGACGATGCAGTTGATTCTGAGGTCGCTGACGCCGACGCGATCCATGTCAGGTAGCCCGACTCGCGCTATTCAAGGAGACGGAGAAACTCGGCGCGGGTCGACTCGGAGGAGCGAAACAGCCCCAGCATGCAGGAGGTCTTCATCTCCGAGTGCTGCTTCTCCACCCCCCGCATCATCACGCACAGGTGGCTGGCCTCGATGACCACCCCCACGCCGCGCGCGTCCACCGCCTCCATTACCGACTGGGCGATCTGGGTGGTCAGTCGCTCCTGGATCTGCAGGCGTCGCGAGAACAGATCCACCAAGCGGGGGATCTTCGACAGGCCGAGGATCTTGCCGTTGGGGATATACGCAACGTGGCACTGACCGATGAACGGCAGCAGATGGTGCTCGCAGAGAGAATAGAGCTCGATCCGACGGACCATGATCATCTCGTCCGACTCCGACTCGAACACGCCTGAGCCGATGGCGTCCTCTACCGAGATGCGGTAGCCGGAGGTAAGGAAGTGCAGCGCCCTGGCCGCGCGCTCCGGCGTCCGCGCCAGCCCCTCGCGCTCGAGGTCCTCGCCGAGGGCGGAGATGATGCTGCGGTAGCCGTCGGTAAGCGCGGCGGGGAGGGCGTCGTTGGCGGCCGTGTCGACCACGTGAGTGTCGTCCATGTCGCTTTTCCGAGTACCCGGCAATATAGTTGCCCCGAGCCGCGGCAGCAAACGCCGTGCTCGATAACGGAGGAGTCGTGGTCGGCAGAGCGAAGGTAACGGTAGTGGGCGCGGGAAATGTCGGCGCCTCGTGTGCCCTTTGGATTGTGGCGCAGGAGCTGGCGGATGTGGTGTTGGTGGACATTCCGCAGATGGAGGGCCCGACCAAGGGCAAGGCGCTCGACCTGTACGAGTGTGCGCCGATTCAGCGGTTCGACTGCACCGTTACCGGCACGGCCGACTACGCCGACATCGCCGGATCGGACGTCGTGGTGCTTACCGCCGGTCTGCCGCGCAAAGAGGGTATGTCCCGTGACGACCTGATCAACACCAACTGCGCTATCGTCAAGTCGGTCAGCGAGCAGATCAAGGAGCACGCCCCGGACAGCATCCTTATCGTGGTCAGCAATCCGCTCGACGCCATGGTGTACACCGCCTGGAAGGCGACCGGGTTCCCCACTCAGCGCATCATTGGCCAGGCAGGCTGTCTGGATATCGGACGGTTCAAGACCTTCATTGCGGAGGAAACCGGCTTCTCGGTGGAGGACATCAACACGCTGCTCCTCGGCGGCCACGGCGACGACATGGTGCCACTGCCACGGTTCACCAACATTGCCGGCATCCCGGTAACTGAGTTCATGACCGAGGAGCGCCTGGGCGAGCTGGTGGAGCGTGCCAAGAAGGGTGGTGGTGAGATCGTCGGTCTCCTCGGCACCAGCGCCTACTACGCGGTCGGCGCCGCCATTACGCAGATGGTCGAGGCAATCATCCACGACAAACGGCGGATACTGCCGTGCGCCGGCTACTGCACGGGGCAGTACGGGATCGATGGCCTGTTCGTCGGCGTGCCCTGTGTGCTCGGCAAGAACGGGCTGGAGCGCATCCTCGAGGTGAGCCTCGAGCCCGACGAAGCACGTCTGCTCACCGAGTCGGCCGCCCACGTCCAAGAGTTGGTGGACGTGGTCCAGAAGCTCGACCCGTCTTTGGCCTAGCGGCCGGCAGCGCCCGTGGCAACCAAGAAGGCCGCAGCTCCGCGCACCAGAATCGAGAGCGACTCCCTAGGCAAGGTCGCGGTATCGGCCGACCGCCTCTGGGGGGCGCAGACCCAGCGCTCGCTGCAGAACTTCCGCATCGGAACGGAACGTATGCCCACCGAGATCGTGCGTGCGTTCGGGGTGTTGAAGCGGGCGGCTGCCGAGGTCAACAAGGAGCTTGGCGTCCTGCCGGCCAAGAAGGCCAGCCTGATCGTGCGCGCTGCAAAGGAGGTGATCGCCGGCACATGGGACGATCACTTTCCACTGGTGGTGTGGCAGACCGGCAGCGGCACGCAGTCCAACATGAACGTGAACGAGGTAATCGCCAACCGCGCCATCCAGATGGCCGGCGGGCGACTAGGCAGCAAAGAGCCGATCCACCCCAACGACGACGTGAACCAGTCGCAGTCGTCGAACGACACCTTCCCCACTGCGATGCACATCGCCGCTGTTGTCGCCATCGAGGAACAGCTCCTTCCGGGGCTCGAACAACTCCGCGTGGCACTGGCGGACAAGGCGTCGCTGTACGCCAAGGTGGTAAAGATAGGTCGGACCCACCTGATGGACGCGGTGCCGCTTACGCTGGGGCAGGAGCTGTCCGGCCACGCGTTTCAGGTTTCCCGCGCCATCGAGCGGGTGCGCGCCGCGCGGCCCGGGCTTCTGGAGCTGGCGTTGGGTGGTACCGCCGTCGGCACCGGTCTCAATAGCCGCAAGCCGTTCGCCGCCGCCGTGGCGGCCCGTATCGCCTCCCTTACCGGCTATCCATTCAAGACGGCGCCGAATAAGTTCGAGGCACTCGCCGCCCACGACGCCATCGTCGCCATGAGTGGGGCGCTGAAGGCGGCCGCCGCCGGCCTAATGAAGATAGCCAACGACATTCGCTGGCTGGCGTCCGGGCCGCGCAGCGGCATCGGCGAATTGAGTATTCCGCCCAACGAGCCCGGCTCTTCGATCATGCCGGGCAAGGTGAACCCAACTCAGTCGGAGGCACTGACCATGGTGGCCGCGCAGGTGCTGGGCAACGACGCCGCCATCGGCGTTGCCGGCGCTTCGGGCAACTTCGAGCTGAACGTCTTCAAGCCGGTCATCATCTACAACCTGCTGCAATCCATCAGGCTACTCGGCGACGGCGCGCGCAGCTTTGCCGAGAACTGCGTGCAAGGTTTGGAGGCCAACCTCGACCGCATCGACGAGTTGGTTGGCAACTCGTTGATGCTGGTTACCGCGCTCACGCCCCACGTCGGCTACGACAATGCTGCGGCGATTGCCAAACGTGCGCACGCGGAGGGCACCTCGCTCCAGGAGGCTGCGGTCGCGTCGGGCCATGTGACCAAGGCGCAGTTTGCGCAGTGGGTGAAGCCGGCCGCCATGACCCGCCCGAGTCCGTAACGCGAACGCCCGAGTGTCCTCTACCGCCGACCGGCGCGGGGCCCTCTGGGCCAGCAGAGCGCGCGGGCGTCGTGGGGCCGCCAACCGGCTGCGTAGTGACGTGGTTGCCCTTGCTACCGACGCTGGGCGCATCGTCGGCAGCGAGGGACACGCCCAGGCGGTAGCCACCCTCGAGGGGTGGCTGCAGGCGCGGGGTCTGCGGCCCTACCGCGGCCGCCAGCCTTCGCCTGCCGAGGGCCCGCCCCCGCCCGGTAGCGCCGGCTATCGGCTTCCGTATCGCAACGGGGTGATGCGCGGGGTAAACCTGGCTGGGGTGGTGCCGGGGCGGGACGCCACGCTGCCCCCGCTGTTGCTGCTCGCCCACTATGACAGCGTGCTAAGTGCGCCGTGTGCGGACGACAACGCCGCGGCAGTCGCCATCTGTCTCGAGGTGGCCACCACGGTGGCGCAGGGGGCGAGTCCGCAGCTGAGCCGCGACCTGGTGGTGGTGCTGTGCGACGCGGAGGAACCGCCCTACACCGGTACCGACAGCATGGGCAGCATCGCCTTCTACCGCGAGCAGATGGATCACCGGGGAGCGCATGTGGTGGTGGTGCAGGATCTCACCGGCCATCAAGTAGGCCTCCCGGTGGGCGGCCGCGAGCTGCGCCTGCCGCTGCTTCGCAGCCTGGTGTTCGCGATGGGGCTCGAAAGCCACCCGGCGCTGCCGGCTGTGCTGGCGGACCTGCGCTGGGGTCGCGCGCTGCGGCTGGTGGCTGCGCCCAATCGCCACGTCGGCGACGTGAGCGACCATCTGATGTTCCGCCGCCAGGGCTTGCCCTACCTGTTCTTCTCCTGCGGGCGCTGGCCCCACTATCACCAACCGACCGACACCCCCGATCGCCTCGACTATCGAAAGATGGCTCGTTTGGCCCGCTACCTCACAGAGCTCACGGGGCGTCTCGACGCTACCGCCCTTCCAACCGCCGGGCCGGTGGGTGCCGCCGGGCCGCCCAGCTACGAGGAGTCCAGCATCGATCTGGAGCTAAAGTGGATGCGGCGCGCGTTTGGCCCCTACCTCCCGCTGCTGTTGCGTCGTGCCGGCGTCGCGGCGCTGCGCTGCCGGGGCGACCTGGATCGCATCGCCAAGCTGCTGGTCGGTGGTGGCCTCTGAGCCCGGCCAGCGGCCGCGCCAGCTGCTGCGCTAGACCACGCTAGACCAGTAGCTGACGCGGGAGGCGCTGCAGAGCGTCCAGACTGTGCCCCGCTGCGAAGACGTCGATGTAGGGAAGCGCTGCCAGCATCCCCCTGGTCTGGGGACGATAGCCGGGGCTGCCGAGCAACGGGTTGAGCCACAACACCCGCGCTGCCCGCTTGTGAATGCTGCGCATCGCCCCGGCCAGCAGCTCGGTGTCACCGGTATCCCACCCGTCGCTCAGGATCACGACGACGGTTCGCCGCCCGAGCCGGCTGCCGTAGTCGGCCAGGTAGCGCTGCAGCGACTCGCCGATGCGGGTGCCACCGGACCAATCGGGCACCGTGTCGCGCGCCCGGCTGAGCGCCAGCTGCAGCGCCGGCTCCTTGAGAAGCGGAGTGATCCGATGCAGCGATGTGCTGAACACGTAGGTCTCGATGCGGCGGTAGGCATGTTGGAACGCGTACATGAACTGAATGAGGAAGGAGCTGTACACATCCATGGACTTGCTGACGTCGCAGATGAGATCTAACTCCAGACGACGCGGTCGCCGCTGTCGCTGTGCGATCTCGAGAATCTCCCCGTCGCGCAGCATCAGTCGCATAGTGCGGCGCAGATCGGGGAGGCGACCGCGTGTCTGAGCCCGATACCGTCGGCTGAGGGCGCGGGCCAGCAGGCGGCCGAGGCGCTGCAACAGGATTGCGATGTCGGCGACCTCGTCCTCTGCCGCCACGGCGAAGTTGCGTTCAGCCAGCGATCGTTCATGGCTGTAGGTGCCGGTGGCCGCGTCGGCTGCCGGCTCATCGGCATCGGTCTGCTCGCCGGCCGACCGGGCGCGCCGGGCGAGGGCGGTCCCCGTGCCACCGTCGCCGTCCGTGTCGCGCCGCTCGGCCGGAGCGGGTGCCCCGCACCAGTACTCGTCGTAGCAGCGCTCGAACGTCGCCAGGTCGGGGGCGCTCTTGGCGGTGGCAGCGCGGAGCGCGGCGCGATGCCCTTCGGGGGAGAGGTGGGCGATGCCCAGCGCACGGGTGGCGTCGGTCACCTCACCGATGCCGAGCGTAACCCCTCGCTGCCGGAGAAGGCGGCAGAATGCGACTGCAGCGTCAGCCAGTGTCGCGTGGGACTGATAGGGGGCCCCAGCGGGCGGCTGCGCCACGGCGCCGGCCTAGCTGCGGGGCGGCGGCGGCGATGGGGCCGCACCCACCCCAGCCACCAGGGCTGCAGCACGGTCGGCGGCCAACGCCATGTCATCGCGGCTCTTGAACAACACCCCGAGGGTGTCGCGTAGCGTGGCTTCGTCGATGTGGTCGCGCTGCAGCGCTACCAGGGTGCGCGCCCAGTCGATGGTCTCGGCGACACCCGGCACCTTGTCCCAGTCGGGGGTGCGCAGCGACTCCACCAGCCGGCACACGTTGGCGGCAAGCGTTGCATCGATGCGCGGCACCCGCCGGCGGACGATCTCCAGCTCCTTGTCGAAGCTGGGGTAGTCGATCCACAGGTACAGACAGCGGCGGCGGATGGCATCCGAAAGCTCGCGGGTGCGGTTGCTGGTCAACAGAACGCGCGGCGCCTGCGCGGCCTGCAGCGTGCCCAGCTCGGGAATGGTTATCTGCCAGTCGGACAGTATCTCCAGCAGGAAGGCCTCGAACTCCTCGTCGGCCCGGTCGAGCTCGTCGATGAGCAGCACCGGTCGTGACCCCTGCTGACTGGCAGTTACCGCCCTGAGCAACGGTCGCTCAATCAGGAAACGACGGTCGAACAGGTCGCCCTCGTCGCTGGGGTCTGCCTGGCGGATGTGCAGCAGCTGGCGCTTGTAGTCCCACTCGTAGATGGCGGTGGTGGCGTCCAACCCTTCGTAACACTGCAGGCGGATGAGCTCGGCGCCGCTGGCGCCAGCCATCGATTTGGCTATCTCGGTCTTGCCGACACCGGCGGGGCCTTCGACCAGCAGCGGTTTGTCCAGCTGCTCGGCCAGGAACAGCGAGGTGACGATAGCCTCGTCGGCAACGTAGTCGCGGGAGGCGAGTTGGTGGCGGATGTCGTCGGCGGTTGTCGGCGGGCTCACGGCGCTGGCGGTGGGCACACCCTAGGTGACGGCGCGCAGCTTGCCGGCAATGTAGTCGCGGTTCAGGCGGGCGATGTGGCTGAAGCTGATCTGCTTGGGACAGTTGCCCTCGCACTCGCGCTCGTTGGTGCAGTTGCCGAATCCGGCGTCATCCATCGCCTCGACCATGCGGACCGCCCGCTGGTGGCGTTCCGGCTGCCCCTGGGGGAGTAACGCCAGCTGCGAGGCCTTGGCGGCCGTGAACAGCATGGCGGAGGCGTTCTTGCAGGTCGCGACGCAGGCGCCGCAGCCGATGCACGCCGCGGCGTCCATGGCCAGCTCCGCTTTGGTGCGCGACACCGGTAGCGCGTTGGCATCCGGCGCACTGCCGGTGTTTGCGGAGATGAAGCCACCCGCCTGGATGATGCGGTCGAACGCCGAGCGGTCCACCACCAGGTCCTTGATGACCGGCAAAGAGCTGCTGCGCCACGGTTCTACCACCAGGTGGTCACCCGAGCGAAAGCTGCGCAAGTGCAGCTGGCAGCTGGTGATGCCCGACTGTGGGCCGTGGGCGTGGCCGTTGATGAGGAACCCGCACGAGCCGCAGATGCCCTCGCGACAGTCGTGGTCGAAGGCGATCGGCTCCTTGCCTTCCCGTTCGAGACGGTCGTTGAGCTGGTCCAGCAGCTCGAGGAAGGACATGTCGGGCGACATCCCCGCCATCTCGTAGCGCTGGAATCCGCCCCGCTCATCAGGGCTTGCCTGCCGCCACACGTCGAGGGTGAGGTCCAGGTTGGCCGAGCTTGCCGCGGCCATTACTTGTAGCTCCTCACGCTCGGTTTGACCTCGATGAACTCGAGGGGCTCACGGTGCAGGGCCGCCGCGGTGTCCTCGCCGCGATATTCCCAGGCCGCCACGTACGCGTACTCATCGTCATTGCGTAGCGCCTCGTTGTCGTCGGTCTGATGCTCTTCGCGGAAGTGCGAGCCACACGACTCGTTGCGATGCAGCGCGTCGTCGATCAGCAGCTCGCCAAACTCCAGGAAGTCCGCCAGCCGGCCGGCACGCTCCAACGGTTGGTTGATACCCGCCTGAGCGCCGGGGACGCCGACCTCGCGCCAGAAGCGCTCGCGCAGCACCCGCACCGCATCCTTGGCCGCACCTAGGTGGGTGGCATTGCGCGACATCCCGGCGTGGTCCCACATGACCTGCCCCAGCTCCCGATGCAGGTCGTCCACCGGGGTGCTGCCACCGACGGCGAGCAGCCGTTCGAGCCGCCCAGTCGCCGTCCGAACCGCGTCGCCACAGGCGGCATGGCTACCATCTGCCGGCGGCAGCGTGGCCTCGGCCAGGTAGCCGCCGATGGTGTAGGGAAGCACGAAGTAGCCGTCCGCCAATCCCTGCATCAGAGCACTCGCGCCCAGCCGATTGGCGCCATGGTCGGAGAAGTTTGCCTCACCGATGACGAACAGCCCGGGCACCGTGCTCTGCAGGTTGTAGTCCACCCACAGCCCACCCATGGTGTAGTGGACGGCGGGGAAGATCCGCATCGGCGTCTGATAGCCATTCTCGCCGGTAATCTGCTCGTACATCTGGAACAGGTTGCCGTACTTCTGCTCCACCGCCGGGCGCCCCATGCGTGCCTGCGCATCGCGGAAGTCCAGGAACACCGCCTGCCCGGTGGCACCCACCCCGAAGCCGTCGTCGCACACCGCTTTTGCCGCCCGCGAGGCGACATCCCGAGGCACCAGGTTGCCAAACGACGGATAGCGCTCTTCGAGGTAGTAGTTGCGCTCGGCGTCGGGGATCTCCGCCGGCGGACGGCTGTCTCCCTGGTCGCGCGGCACCCACACCCGCCCATCGTTGCGCAGGCTCTCGCTCATCAGGGTGAGCTTGGACTGATGCGACCCGGATACCGGGATGCAGGTGGGGTGGATCTGCACGAAGCAGGGGTTGGCGAACAGCGCGCCGTTGCGGTGCGCGCGCCAGGTGGCGGTGACGTTGGATTGCTTGGCGTTGGTCGACAGGAAGTAGACGTTGCCGTAGCCGCCGGTGGCGAGCACCACGGCGTCGGCGACGTGGGCGTCGATGGCGCCGGTGGCCAGGTTGCGGGTAACGATGCCCCGGGCGGCGCCGTCGATGAGCACCAGCTCCAGCATCTCGTGGCGGGTATGCAGAGCGACATTGCCGAGCCCGACCTGGCGGCTGAGCGCGCCGTATGCGCCCAGCAGCAACTGCTGCCCGGTCTGTCCGCGGGCGTAGAAGGTGCGCGATACCTGAGCGCCGCCAAACGAGCGGTTGTCCAGCAACCCGCTGTACTCGCGGGCGAACGGCACCCCTTGAGCCACGCACTGGTCGATGATGCTGTTGCTGATCTCCGCCAGTCGGTGGACGTTGGCCTCGCGGGCGCGATAGTCGCCGCCCTTGACGGTGTCGTAGAACAGCCGGTGCACGCTGTCGCCGTCGTTGGGGTAGTTTTTGGCGGCGTTGATGCCGCCCTGGGCAGCGATGCTGTGCGCGCGCCGCGGGCTGTCGTGGATGCAGAAGCAGGACACGCCGTAGCCGAGCTCTGCCAGCGACGCGGCCGCGGAGGCGCCGGCCAGACCGGAACCGACCACAATGACCGAGTAGCGGCGCTTGTTGGCGGGGTTGACCAGCTTCAGCTCGAACTGGTGGCGTGACCACTTCTCCGCCATGGCGCCGTCGGGGACGCCGCTGCGTAACTCGATCGCCATCAGATCACTCCACCGCTCTGCAGGACGAAGTAAATCGGCATCGAGGCAAATGCGGCCGGCAGCGCCACCGCCAGAAACAGGCCGACCGCGCGGATGGCCGGGGTGTAGCGGGCCGATTCGATGCCCAGCGACCGGAACGCGCTCTGCACGCCGTGGGCGAGGTGCACCGCCAGCAGGATCATGGCCACCACATAGAGGGCGGCGTAACCCGGAATGGCGAACGTCTCGGTTACCAGGACGTAGAGCGACTCGCCGCCGTACACGGACCCGAAGCGAGTCTCGTAGAAGAATCCGCGCAGGTGAATGACCAGGAAGATGAACACGACACTGCCGGTTATTAGCATGCTGCGGGAGGCGAGGGTGCGAGTGCCGGCGGCGCGATGCCGACGATAGCGAACCGGGCGTGCCAGGCGGTTCTGCCTGGCCAGGTAGAGACCGGTGAATGCGTGCGCGACGATGGCGAGGAACAGCAGCGCCTCTATGGTGCGGATGATGACGTTGCTGGCGAACGAGTGGGCGTGTTCGTTGAACGCCTCCTCCGAGACGAACAGGAACAGGTTGCCGTATAGGTGGACTACCAGGAAGCTGAACAGGAACAGCCCGGTCAGCGCCATCAGCAGCTTCTTGCCGATCGAAGAGGAGAGCAGCTCAAACAGCCAGCGCATGTGTGTCGTCGCGAGCTCGCGCTCGCGGGCGGCATTATACGCACCTGACCCGCCTGCTGCAGCTTGGCCGCCGGCCGCCGGCCGCCGGCTAGCCGATCTCGGCCGCCAACTTCTCCGCGTCGCTCACCATCTGCTCCACCAGCGCCACGCCTTCGTTCCAGAACCCGGGGTCGGTCAGGTCGACCCCTAATGGCTTCATCAGGTCGTGCGGCCAGTCGGAACCGCCAGCCGACAGCATCTCGATGTAGCGGTCGCCGAAGTCGCCGCCTTCACTCTGATAGCGGGCATAGAGGGCGAGCACGAGGAGCTCGCCGAAGGAGTAGGCGTATACGTACCCGGGGGTGTGCACGAAGTGGGGGATGTAGCTCCACCAGATGCGGTAGTCGTCGGTGAGGGTAACGCTGCCCTGGAACATCGCCTCCTGGGTCTCCGTCCACGCATCGGCGAAGCGGTCGGCGGACAGCTCTCCCTGAGCGCGCCGGCTCTGGTGGATCGCATGCTCGAATCGGTTCATGGCTATCTGCCGGTACACGGTGGCGAAGGTGTCCTCGATCTTGCCGACCAGCATCCCCAGGCGCTCGCGCGGATCCTCCTCGGCGGCGGTCATCCGCTGGAATACCAGCATCTCCCCGAACACCGACGCCGTTTCTGCGGTGGTAAGCGGAGTATTCGCGTTCAGCCACCCTCGCTCACGGTAGAGCATCTGGTGGACGCCGTGACCGAGCTCGTGGGCGAGGGTCATTACGTCACGGGGCCGACCCTCGTAGTTGAGCAGCAGGTAGGCGTGCTTCTGTGGCGTGCCGGGCATGGCGAAGGCACCGCCGCGCTTGCCCTCTTGCACCGGCGCGTCGATCCAGGCGTTGTCGAAGAACTGGGTGCCAACGCCGTGAAGGGTGGGGTGGAACTCTTTATAGGCGGCGAGGACCACGTCCCGGGCGTCGTCCCATCCGACGGTGCGTTCCGCCGCCTGCAGTGGCGCATACCGGTCGTAGTCGAACAGCTCGTCCAGGCCCATCAGCCGCTTCTTCAGCTCGTAGTAGCGGCGCACGACGTCGTAGCGGGAGGTGGTCGCATCCACCAGCGCGTCGACCGTGGCGTCGTCCACCTGGTTGGAGAGATTGCGCGAGCTGACCCAGCTCTCGTAAGAGCGCAGCGAGTCGTTCGATGCCTTGTCGGCCATCAACGTATTGAAGATGAAGGTGCTGCTCGGCAGCAGCTTCTGCAGGCCTTCGGTCACCGCCGCGGCTGCGCTCCTGCGCTCCTCCCGGTCGGGCCCGTGCAGCTTGCTCAGCAGTACCTCGCGCTGGATGACCTCGCCATCGAGCCGGTACTCGGCACCGGTGTGGAGCTCGTCGTAGTAGCGGGTCCAGGCGTCGCGGCCGGTGACGGCGGTCTCGCTGAGGATGCGCTCCTCTGGCTCGCTGAGCAGGTGGGG
>CAJWOB010000018.1 GCA_913043885.1 uncultured Spirochaetaceae bacterium
CCTGGTCCGCTGCCTCGTCAACTTGTCACGTCCACTGCAGGCTGTCGGCACGGTTCTCATGGTGCGGCAAGACGACGCGTACGTCGCCACGCAGACCGTGGGGTTGATGGAGGGATCTGCGGCAGGGCTGCGGCACGCGGCCGGCAGCGAGCTCTACGATAGTCATCTGAGCGACCGCGACGGAGTACTCTTGCTGGAGGCAATTCCCAGCCTCGCCGGAGCGTTCGCCGCGGCAGATGTCGAGATGGTGAAGCGGATCCTCTATCTGCCTGTGCGCTACCAGGATGCCGACGCATATCTCCTGCTGGCCTCGCGGGAACCGGAGGAGTCGTGGGATCTGCCCCTGCTCGTCGACAAACTCGGACTCTACCCGGGGTAGTCGAGCGACTCCGGAACGGCGTAGCTCGCCTGGTCGACCCATAGGTCGCCTTGACGGCAGGCCACGCCGGCCGTACCCTATCTCCCGACAGCATTACGATGGGGGAAGCCTATGCCGGATTGGCTATTGATTGGACTTCCTCTTGCTGCTGGTATTGTACTAGGTGTGCTCGTCCGGTGGCTGTATGCCCGGGTGGGGCTTGCGTCTTCGGAACAGAAGGCGATTAGGATTGTTAATGACGCGCTGCGAGAAGGCGAAGCTCGGAAACGCGAGGCACTTCTCGAGACGAAAGATGAGCTGCTCAAGGAGCGGACTGAGCTCGAAAATGAGTTGCGCGAGCGGCGCAGCGAGGTCCAGCGACAGGAGAGCAGGATCCAACAGAAGGAAGAAACCCTAGACCGGCGCCAAGAGGGCCACGAACAGCGAGAAACGGAATTCACCCTCCGGGAGGAGGCGGTTTCCGTCAAAGAGACAGAGGTGGCGGGAGCCCACGACGCGTTGCTGGCGGAGCTAGAGCGCGTTTCCGGACTCAGCCGAGATGAGGCAAAGCGAAGCATCATCGCGGGACTGGAGAAGGAGGCCCACCGTGACGCGCAGGCCATCGCCACCAACATAGAGAACGACGCTCGCGAGAACGCGGAGCGCGAGGCCCGCGAGGTGATGGTCAGCGCGATGCAGCGTCTGGCGTCGGAGGCCGCCTCCGATCTGAGCGTGGCGTTGGTGGATCTGCCCAACGAAGACATGAAGGGCAGGATCATTGGTCGCGAGGGGCGCAATATTCGGACCCTAGAGAACCTCACGGGGGTGGATATCATCATCGATGACACCCCGGAGGCGGTCGTGCTCTCGTGCTTCGACCCGGTGCGCAGGGAGACCGCACGCCTGACGCTGGAACGGCTCATCACCGACGGTCGCATCCACCCGGCTCATATCGAAGAGGTGGTGCGCAAGGTGGGGCGGGAGATGGACGGCGAGATCGCCGAGCAGGGCGAGCGCGTGCTGTTCGATCTCGACATCCACAACATGCACCGCGACCTGGTAGTGGCGCTCGGGCGCTGCCACTACCGAACCAGCTACGGTCAGAACGTCCTCGCTCACTCCAAGGAGGTGGCGATGCTCGGCGCGATGATCGCCGCCGAGATTGGCGCGGATCCCGAGCAGGCCAAGAGAGCCTGCCTGCTGCACGACGTCGGCAAGGTTCTGGAGACCGACAGCGACCTGGGTCACGCCGCGGTGGGTATGGAGCTCGCCCGCCGATGTGGCGAGGACGACATCATCTGCAACGGTATTGGGTCTCATCACAACGACATCGAACCCAACAGCGTCGAGTCGGTGATCGTGCAGGTTGCCGATGCTTTGTCGGCGGCGCGGCCTGGCGCGCGGCGCGAATCCCTGGACAACTACCTCAAACGGTTGGAGAACTTGGAGGGCATCGCCAACGCCCACGACGGTGTGGAACGAACTTACGCTATCCAAGCCGGCCGCGAGCTGCGCGTCCTGGTGCGCAATGACGCCGTCAGCGACCACGGTGCCAAGGGTCTCGGCAAGGAGATAGCCAAGGAGATCGAGGCGCAGCTGAAGTATCCCGGCCGGATCAAGGTAACGGTTATTCGTGAGACCCGAGTCGTGGAGTACGCGCGCTAGCCAGCTAGCGATCAGTGGCGCGTAACCAGATCCGCATCCTGATGCTCGGCGACATCGTCGGGGCGTCGGGGGTTCGCGCCCTGTTCCTACAGCTCGGCGGGCTGCGTACGCATCTACGCGCGGACCTGGTCATCGCCAACGTCGAGAACGCCGCCGGCGGGTACGGGCTGACCCCCGCAATCGCCGACAAGCTCACCGGGATGGGGGTCGACGTGATGACGTCGGGGAACCACATCTGGCAGCAGCGCGAGATATGGCGACGTCTGGATGACGACCAGCGACTGTTGCGCCCGCACAACTACCCGGAGGGCCCTCCTGGGCGGGGCACGGTGATCGTCGATAGCGCTGCCGGGAAGGTGGCAGTGCTCAACCTAGAGGGCCGGGCTGGCATGGCCAACCTCCGTGACCCGATTCGGGTGGGGGAGGCCGAAGTCGCCCGTCTCCGCGCCACTACGCGGGCAATCGTCGTCGACTTTCACGCCGAGAGCCTGGACGAGAAGGAGGCGTTCGCCCTGCGGGTAGATGGCACGGTTTCGGCGGTGGTCGGGTCGCACACCCACGTGCAGACCGCCGACGAGCGCGTCCTGAAAGGAGGGACGGCATTCCTCGGCGACCTCGGGATGACCGGCCCCCCGGATAGCGCCATCGGCATGCAGATGCAGACCTCCATCGACCGTTCCCTCTCGCAGATGCCGCTGAAGCTCATGGTGGACGAGGCGACCGCGGCAATCTGCGGTGCGCTCGTCGTTATCGATGCGGACAGCGGCCACGCCCTGTCGATCGAACGGATCTACCAGCCACCGACCTCGTGACGCTCCTGGACGCTCTCGCCAGGCGCTGGGCGGGGATCGACCGGGAGCGACTGCTGGCAAGCGTGCTGGGCGGCGGAGTGAGCGTCGACGGTCAGGTCGAGCGCGATCCGCGTCGAGCGGTAACCGCGTCCATGGAGCTGAGCGTGGATCTGCCCGGGACGGCACTCCGTGGCGCACGCAAGCTCGACGGTGCCCTCGACGGCCTTGGCTTGGACGTAGCCGACCTGTGCGTCCTGGATGCCGGCGCCGCGAGCGGTGGCTTCTGCGACTCGCTGCTTCGCCACGGCGCCGCCGCGGTGGTGTGTGTCGACGTCGCCTACGGCGCGCTCGAGTATCGGCTGCGCCAGGACCCGCGCACCGTGGTGATGGAACGCACCAACGTCATGCACCTGAGTCGCGGCCAGCTCGAGCCGGCGCCCGACATGGCGGTGTGCGACCTCTCGTTTCGGTCGCTGCGCGGAGCGGCCAACCACCTGATATCGCTCACCGCCGCCGGGAGGCTGCTGGCATTGGCCAAACCTCAGTTCGAGTGGCGCGATGCCCCCGACGACTTCGGCGGCGTGGTGATCAGAGGCGAGCTGATCGCCGACATACTGGAGCGGCTGCTCGACGATCTCGCCGGCGAAGGGGTTGCGGCGTTGGCCGCCATCGAGTCCGCAGTGCGCGGGCGGCGTGGCAACCGGGAGGTGTTCCTGCTGCTGACCGGAGAGATCGGACAGGTCAGTCAGGCGGCGGGGTTCGGTGGACGTGTAGCCGCTGCCGGGGCACACCGGCCGCAACGGTTGCTGCGCCGTCTGCGAGCGGAGCAAGAAGGGAGCGGCTAGACCGCTGCGACATCGGTCGGCACGCCCGGGTTAGAAAGAGGCGCGACCGATCGGTGCGCCGACGTACAGGCCTTCCGGCCCCAAGTAGTCCACCTTATCGCCGTCGATCAGAATCTGTACTGCGGAAACCGTCGGGAACTCAGTGGCCGAGTAGACGATCTGCTGAAGCTGGACAGACAGCCCTTCCTGCCCGAGGCGGTTGAAGCGGAACTGCTCGCTGAAGTCGATGATGGCAACCGAGTCCTGCACCGCCACGCGACGCAGCTGGACGCCGGGCGGGATCAGCGAGATATACCCCTGATGCAGCTCCGCAGAGGCAGGGCCCGACAGAAGCTCCGTGAGCGTCGCGGTGAGTGGCGCATTCTCGTACGCGATGGTTCGCAGCAGGCCGTGGAGCGCGATGGCGCCGGCGTCGTCGACCGTCACGAAATAGAGCCTGGCCCGCCGTTCGCGGCGATCATCGCTCCCGCTCTCTGTGGCAGGTTGGTCGGCGGCTACTACCGCTTCGCCCGCAGGCGCGTCGCTAGCGGGTGCCGCGGGCGCATCGACCGGCTCGGCCGGTTCGGCCGGCGCCTCGGCATCCTCGTCCGAGCCTATCTGTATCGTATTCTGGTTGCCGCCGGCTCCGCCGTTGGCTCCGGTTCCCGGTTGGGCGCTCACGCCATTCTCGCTCGAGGCTGGTGCTCCCGCCGACTCGTCCTCCTCGGAGGCCGCGGCCGGGGCATCGCTGGCGGGGTCTACCGGGCCCTCCGCCGCGTCGCCGCCAGAGAAGGTACGCTGTAGCACCCCGATGAGATCGGTGCGTTCCAGCACACCCTCGATTGCCGTCCGGTTGAACAAGAATACGACGATGACAAGCAGGACCAACGCGGTCCAGAACAAGCAGCCCAGTGATGCTTTCTTCCTTGCCATGCGCTAACTTGGAGGCTCAGCCCTCGCTAGTACAACAATCGGCAGGCGGGGCAACCACGTTGAGCCGCGCCGCGGTCAAACACCCATCGTGCTTACCATCAACGGCATAGGCGCAGCGCCAGGAATAGCGATTGGGCGGGCGTTGGTGTCTGCCCGTAGCAGCAGCGAGATCCCGACCTACGGGATCTCCGCCGCCGACGTAGACCGGGAATATGTGCGCTTCCAGCGAGCGGTTCGGGAGGCGCAGCAGGACCTGCACTCGGTGGCGGCTCGACTCACCGATCTGAGCCGCCTCGACGCCGAGTTGCTCGAATCCCACCGGATCATGCTCGAGGATCCAGAGCTGGCCAATCAGGTGCAGGCGGGGCTGAACGAGCGACTGTGTAACGTCGAGCAGGTTGTCGTCCTGGTCATCGAGGAGCTCATCCAGAAGCTGGATGGCGTCGCCGACGACTACATTCGCGACCGCGTTGCCGACCTCCAGGACGTGCGGCGCCGGCTTCTGGAGCGACTGCTGGCGCGCCCGGGGCTCACCGCGGTGCGATCTGACGCGCCTGCCGTTCTGGTGTGCCACAACATACTGCCCACGGACGCTCTGGATCTGAGCCAGCGAGGGTTTATTGCCGTCGCGACCGACGTCGGTGGGCAGAGCTCACATCTGGCGATTGTCGCTCGGGCGCTCGAGCTGCCGGCGGTGGTCGGGCTGTCTTCGGTGTCGCGAGAGGTCCACGGTGGCGACATGGTCATCGTCGACGGCAACGACGGCGTGGTAGTGGTAGACCCATCGCCGGACACGAAGGCGGAGTACGACGCACGCCTTCGCCGGTGGCAGAAGCGGGAGATGGTGCTCCTCGGCGGTCGCGCGGCGCCAGCCCGCACCATCGATGGCACCGTCATCGCGTTGCAGGCGAACATCGAGTTCGCCGGCGAAGTAAAGGCCGCGCTCGGCCACGGCGCTGAGGGAGTGGGGCTGTTTAGGTCCGAGTTCCTCTTTCTCCAGGGGGCAGAGCGGGGAACCGGCGGCGGCCCGCCGGAGTCCGAGCAGTACGACGCCTACCGCTCGGTTCTGACCGCGATGGGCGACCGCCCGGTGACCATCCGCACCATCGATATCGGTGGCGACAAGGTTACCCCCGAGTTCGACGTGCTCGACGAGAGCAACCCAATCCTCGGCTTCCGCGCCATCCGGCTGTGCCACGCGCACCCCGAGGTGTTCAAGCGCCAGCTCCGCGCGCTCTATCGAGCCGCTCCGTTCGGCAAGCTGCGCATCATGTTCCCGATGATCTCGTCGGTTGACGAGCTGGACACCACCCTCGACCTGGTGGCGGAGGTGCGGGAGGAGCTGGCCGCCGAGGGCCATGATGTTCCGACTGTGCCACTTGGTGCCATGATCGAGGTGCCGGCGGCGGCCATCTGTGCCGATCTGCTCGCGCCAAAGCTCGACTTCTTCTCGATAGGGACCAACGACCTGCTCCAGTACACCGCCGCCGTCGACCGCGACAACGATCGCGTCGCCTACCTCTACCGCCCGCTGCAGCCGGCAATCCTGCGCCTGTTGCGCAACGTGTCCAGGGCAGCGCGCGAGGCCGGGGTGGGGCTGTCACTGTGTGGTGAGCTGGCACGCGACCCGGGAGCGGTGGCGGTGTTGGCGGGGCTCGGTATCCGCGAGCTGAGCATGGCCGCCATCGGCATCCCAGACGTCAAGGAGGCAATCGGTCGCTTCACCCTCGGCGCCGCCGAGGAGCTCGTCCAGGAGCTGCTCGAGCTGAGTCACACCGCCGACATCGAACGCACCGTCCGCGATTGGGCGGAGCAGCTCACCACACGCGAGACGTGAAACCGCTCGTCGCCATCGTCGGTCGCCCCAACGTCGGCAAGTCCACCCTCTTCAACCGGCTCATCGGGGCGCGTAAGGCGATTACCGACCCGATGCCTGGCGTGACGCGGGATCCGGTGATGGGCGACCTCACGTTGAGCCGGGGAGTGGCGCAGCTGTGGGACACCGGCGGCGTGGCCGAATCGAGCGATGCCACGGATCGACTGGTTGCCGATCGTGCTCGCGAGGTCATGGGCCAGGCGGATGCCATCCTGATGGTGGTGGATGCGACCGAGGTGGTCGGTGACGATCTGCGCCTTATCGAGGCGCTGCGCCCGTCGGCCGCGAAGGTGATATTGGTCGGCAACAAGGTCGACAACGAACGCCGCGAGCTTCACGTCCCCGAACTGCACCGCCTCGGGTTCCCGACGGTGGTCGCTATTGCCGCCGTTCACGGTCGCAACGTGCAGCAGCTGCGGGACGAGCTGGACGCGCGCCTGTTTGGTGACCGAGAGGGCGGGGAAGCGGCCGGACCCGTCAGCGGGGCACGCGACGAGACAGACTCGCAGATCCCCCGCCTGGCGATCGTGGGCAAGCCCAACGCCGGGAAGTCGACCCTGCTGAATGCGCTTGCCGGCGCGGATCACGCTATCGTCAGCGACACTCCCGGTACCACTCGCGACCCGGTCGAGGCGCTCATCTCGTCCTTCGGCCACCAGCTCTACGTCGTCGATACCGCCGGAATGCGACGACGCAACCGGGTGGAGGGAGGCGTGGAGTACTACTCGGTAAACCGAGCGGTGGAAGCGGTAAGTCGTGCCGACGTTGCGCTGCTCACCGTCGATGCCGAGGAGGGGCTTAGCGACCAGGACAAGAAGATCGCCGCCGTGGCGGTGCGCCGGGGTAGCGCGGTGGTGGTGGGGCTCAGCAAGTGGGACCTGGTACTGCAGCGCCACCCGGACACGCATCGCGCCGATCTGCTGCGGGCGATGACCGACCGCATCCGCTTTCAGTTCCCGGTGCTGGGCTTTGCGCCGGTAGTCCCCTTCTCGGCAAAGAGTGGCAGCGGGTTGCGCTCGCTGGTGGAGAAGGTGGTGAGTGTCCACGGTCAGCTATGCCGCTGGGTTTCCACCGGTCAGCTCAACGCCGCCCTGGGCAGGTGGATGGCGCAGACGGTGTTCACCGCTCGCGGGCGGGAGCTCAAATCCCGCTATATCACCCAGACCTCGGCAAACCCGGTACGCTTCGTGCTGTTCGTAAACCGCCCGCAAGCTGCCCCGGATGCATTCCGTCGATTCATCGAGAACCGCATCCGCGAGGAGCTGGGCTTCCCGGAAGTGCCAATAGACGTGGAGATCCGCGGCTCGTAGCGGAGTACCATAGGGACATGGGAAG
This sequence comes from uncultured Spirochaetaceae bacterium, assembly GCA_913043885.1. Lineage (GTDB taxonomy): Bacteria > Spirochaetota > Spirochaetia > SZUA-6 > Bin103 > Bin103. Next base: position 7,783 of record CAJWOB010000018.1, read on the forward strand.
CCCAGGTGACACTTCCGCGCGGAGCTACACGATGGGCGAGGTGTGTGAGCTGCTGGGAATCCGGCCGCACACCATCCGCTACTGGGAACGCTCGGTGCCGTTCATCGCTGCCCGACGAAATGCGTTCGGGCGGCGGGTGTTCGGCGCGCGCGAGGTGAGCATGCTCCACCGCCTGCGCTATCTCATCGTCGACGGCGGAAACTCGACCCGGGAAGCGGCCGATCTGCTCTGGCGAGAGCTGAGTGACGGCTCGCAGGATGCCCGGGGAGCAATCGGCAAGATGCGGGCCGACCTGCTGGACGCCCGCAACCGGGCACAGCGTCGACTGCAGGCAGTGCGGCGGCGGGCAGTAGACCGCGATCCCAGCTAGCTATCGATGGAGCCTCAGGCCGCCCGTGAGCGGCTGGCCGCCGCCGACCACGACGACCTGTTCGCTCACTGGGATGCACGTCCCGCGGGCGCGCGCCGCCAGCTTGAGGCATCGCTGCGGCTGCTGGACGACGATGCCTTTGCGCTGATCGCGCGGCTTCAGGCCGTCACCCAGGAAGGCGAGGACGCGGCGGGTACGGGCGGCAGCGGAGGCACTCTGACCGCGGCTCCCGTCCTGATGCCGGTCGACGCGGAGCTGGGCAGGCTGCGGGAGCAGGGCGAGGAGGTGCTGCGCGGCGGCGTATGCGGCTGCCTCACGGTCGCCGGTGGGCAGGGCACCCGGCTTGGCATCGGCGGGCCGAAGGGAGTGTTCCCGGTAAGCCCGGTCCGCAACGCCTCTCTGTTCCAGGTGTTCGCGGAGAAGCTGCGGGCGGCGGAGCGCCGCTACGGCACCACCGTGCCCTGGTTTGTCATGACCAGCCCGCTCAACCACGCCGAAACCGAGGCATTCTTTCAAGATAACGAATTCTTCGGTCTGCGTGAGGGTGCGGTTACGTTTTTCCCACAGGGGATGCATCCGGTGTTCGACCAACAGGGACGGCTGATGATGGCGGCCGATGGTGGGCTGACGCAGGCCCCCGATGGCCACGGCGGCGTACTCAGGGCGCTGCGTATCGCCGCGGCGGATCAGCTGGCGAGTGCCGGCGTGCGCTATCTGTTCTACGGCCAGGTGGACAATCCGCTGCTGACCTTCCCGGACCCGGTGTTCGTGGCCGCGCACCAGGCGGCTGGGTCGCAGTTGTCGACCAAGGTGGTGGCCAGGAAGTCCGCGGAGGAGAAGATGGGCGTGCCCTGCCTCCGGGACGGCGCGCCAGAGATCGTCGAGTATTCGGATATCGACTCGGAGATGGCGGCCGCTCGGGACGGGCAAGGGAACCTGCTGTTGGCGTTCGGCTCGATCGCGGCGCATGTCATGGACGTGCCGGCGCTGTTCGACTGGGAGAGCCGCCTGCCGCTGCACGTGGCCCGCAAGGAAGCGGAAGTGCTGGTGCCAACTGCAGCGGGGGCGACGGTGGAGCGATCCACGGTCATCAAATACGAGCACTTCGTCTTCGATGCCATCCAGCGCGCCCGCTCACCCCTGTTCGTGGCGTGCGAACGCGCCGAGGAATTCGCGCCGCTGAAGAACGAGACCGGCGACGACTCGATCGCAACGTGCCGGCAGGGGCAATCGGACAAGTACCGGGGCTGGTGCGAGCAGGCCGGCATTCCGGTGGCGCGTGTCGATGCCGATGGGCAACCGGTGCTGGTAGAGGTGTCGCCGTTGTTTGCGGACTCCGTCGCGGAGCTGAAGACCCGCCTGCAGAACACCGTTACTAGGATAGATGAGACTAGCCTGTTTGCGTGACCGGCGCCTCTCCGTCTGGCTGGCCATGGGGGCGGTGGTGTCGCTCGCTGGACATGCCGCTGCCGGCACCCTCCCGGCAACGGTGGCGGCACGCGCTGCGGCCGCCGACCTAATCGTCGCCTCCGTCGACGACTGGATCTCACTCGTGCCCTACGCCACCGGCGGAGGGGACGGCGGGACCGTCCGTGTGTCGAGCGCCGCCTCTGCGGAGGCGGTCTACCTGCTGTTTGCCACCAACGGCGGAGAGGCATCATCGGCTCGGCACGACCGAGACGACATCGTTCGCAGCGGCACGCTCATTCTCAAGCGCAGCCGTGAGAGCGGCGAGCTGATGCAGGCCAAGCTGTTCCTGCGCGATCAAATCGGGTCGTTCGCGCGGGTGTTCCCCCGCGGCGAGCGCAGCGTCGTCGACCTGTACCTCTTCGGGGAGCGGCTGTACGGCGCGGTGCCGCTGCCGGTGCCGCTTGCGCAGCTGGCGACGATGCCGCTGTCGCGGCTCATGGAGCTGACCGAGCGCACCATCGACTGGCCGCTGGTGATGCACGATGAGCAGCGCCCCGCCGATCGGCGGGGGGTGGAGCTCATCGAGGCGATACGCCCCCAGCTTCCGCACCTCACCGATGCCGACGACGGCGCGATGGATGCCGGCGGCAACTACGTGTTCATCGAGACCGGCGAGCTGCAACCTCTGGCGGAGCGCGGATTCAACTGCTCGGGATTCTGCAAGTGGGTGATCGACGGCTACTACCACCCGATCGAGGGCGCGTTCACCGACATCGCCGAGCTCAAGCGCAAGGACCTGGAGCTACGCGGCAACCGGTGGAGCACCTGGTATGAGGCGCTACGCGACCCGTTTTTTGGGCTCGACTGGGCGCGCAATCTTGCCGCCACCCTCGACCGAGCACGCATCGGCCGCGACGTGGACCCGGAGGCTGGCGACGTGCGAGAGGTCGACTTCGCCACCTATGTGGAGGATATCGGCTACCCACTGGAGTCTATCGACCTCACCCTGTACACGCTGACGGTGCGCAAGCCCGGCCGCTTCTACGTTGGCTCCATCAACCGCGAGTTCGGCAGCGCGCCGGTCCTCCGCCAGCACAGCCATCTGGCGGTGTTCTTTCCCTACATAGACGCAGCAGGCGCGTTCCGGGTAGTGCAGGTCGACCGCAACCTCGAGCGGACCACTGCATCGCTGATAAGGCGCTACCCAGGGGCCTATATCCATCTGACGGCGATCGATGCCCACGGCGAGTTCCATCACGGGCTGGTGGCGGCGCAGGGTGCGCCGTCGTTGGGCCACTAGCACCCGTTTGAGGGCCCCGTCGGTGCCCACCAGGCGTGGATATCGCGAAGGGCCTGCGCTACCATATTGAAGATGAGGCGCTGGATCGTCGCGATCCTCGCTGCCCCGGCGCTTCTCGTCACCGCCGCGCACGACGATCGCGACCTCTTCGAAGAAGCGGAACGTCAGTATCTTGCCGGCAGCTACCAGGTAGCGCTGAGCCGCTTTCAGGAGCTGGTGGACCAACATCCGCTGTCGCCGTACGCCGCCGACGCGCGCTTCCGCAGTGGCGTCGCGTTGGTGCGGCTAGGTCGCTATAGCGACGCCGCTCCCGTTCTCGAGGCGCTGCAGGGCGAGGCGGCCACCGTCGACCGGCTCCGCACCGCTCCTTTCTGGCTAGCCATCGCGCTGTTTCATCAGTCCGAGCTGGAGCGCAGCGCTGCGCTGCTCCGCCAGTTGGTCGCCCAGCCCGATATCCAGCGCACCAACACCGAGGTCTACGAGCAGAGCCTGTGGTACCTGGCGCGGGCCGAGATCGCGCGCGAGCAACACGACGCGGCGGAGCTGCCGTTGCGACGCCTGATAGGCATCGGTGGGTCGGCGGCCGATGAGGTGCCGGTGCTACTCGCCTTCGTGCTCAGCAAGGCGGGCGACCATGCCGCTGTCGTCGAGCTGGCACGGGCCTATCCACCTGCGGCGATTGGCAGCGCGGTGCTGCGGAACCAGTACCGCGCCTACCACGCGCACGCCCTCTGGGAGAGCGGGGCAACCGACGCGGCCGTCGCGCTGTACCAGGTGCTAATCGAGGAACCGGAGCTCGAAGCTACCGTTGCATCTGCCACACTGCGCCGCCTGTTCATCGCCGCCAGGCGGCGCGGCGATCTGCAGGCGATGGACCGCTATACCCTGGCGGCGGAGACGAGCCTGAGCACGGAACCGCAGCTGCTGGCCGACTTCTGGCTGCGGCTCGGCGTGGACAACGCCCAGCGCGGCAACCACGACCTTGCGGACCTGTTCCTGGATCGGGTGTGGGCGCGGGGTGGCCGCGGTCGTACTGCCACCGTCGCCGCGCTGTACCTGTCCGACACCAGGCTAGCCTTGGGCGCCGACGCCTCCGGAGTGCTGGAAGAGCACCTGCGTCGCGACCCGGAGCTACCGTGGCTCGTGGACGCCCGGCTCGGCGACCTGGCGATGGCTGCCGGGCGGTTCGCGGATGCGGCCGGACGGTACCAGACGGCCCTGAAGTCGCTCGGCGCCGCCGATCCATCGGCCGAGGATCTGGCGGCGCTCGAATACCCTCTTGCCTACGCGCTGTTCCGGGCCGGCGACCTGTCAAGGGCTCTCGACCGGGTGCAGGAGGCATCGACTCGGCTCGGCTCGGCTATCGCCGCCACCGCCTCCCCTGCCGCCGACCTTACGCGCCTGCGGTCACTCATTCTGGCCGCTCAGGGGCGGTCGAGCGACGCCCTCGATGCCAGCGCCGCCTACCTGGCGCAGGTGCCAGGCGATTGGGCAGCGCAGCTCGATCACCTGCGGCTGCTCTACCGCGAGCGCCGCTGGCTGGAGCTGCAGTCGCGGGCAGACCAGCTGCCGGTGGCCGGTGCACCGGCCGACGCCGTCGTGGTTGCCCGCTATCTATCCGGCATTGCGGCGGTGGCCCAGAATCGCCCGACCGAGGCGTTGGGGCGGCTAGAAGCCATCGACGCCGGTGCCGCCGACGAGGCGGGGTTGAGCCTGATCCACCCCTACGTCGCCTACTACCGTGGCTGGGCCCTGCTGCAACTCGGCCGCCCGGACGCCGCGGCAGCGGTCCTTCGTGAGGCGGCGCAACGACTAGGCCCGAACGAGATTGCCGATCGTATCGGCGTGCTGCAGGGCGAGGCGCTGTTTGCCGCTGGCAGCTATCGCCAGGCGCTCGAACCGCTGGCCGCGGTGCCCGCATCCAGCCCGCTGGCGGCGCGCGCCGCATACTTCCGCGCCAAGAGCTATGCCAACGCCGGCCAGGCGGCGGACGCCATCGCCGCCTACCGAGCCCTGCTGCAGACCCACCGTGGCGACGCACTGGCTGCCGATGCGCAGTTCGAGCTCGCCGGCGTCCTGGCCGCGAATGGTGATGCCGCAGCGGCGGAGCAGGCCTACCAGGTCGTCGTCGACCGCTACCCGGTGAGCCCGCTGCGGGAAGATGCCGCGTTCCGCCGCGGTGAGGTACTACTCGCGGCTGGGGCGCCGGGTGCAGAGCAGGCATTCACCGACTACCGCCGCCGGTTTCCGGAAGGCCGACTGGTGGACGCCGCACTGTACTGGGGAGGCGTGGCCGCCGCCCGCGGCGGCGAGACCTACCGCGCCGTCCTGCTGTGGGAGCTCCTACTCGAGCGTCCACCCGCCATGGGGGTGGTGGTGGGCGGCGCGGAGCAGTTCCGCGGAGCGGCTCGCAGCGACGTCGCGGAGATCTACATTGAACAGGGCGACTACGCGGCGGCCCTCGGCCATCTGCAAACGTTGGCGCAGGAGGCGGGGCAGGGTGCGGCCGCCCGGCGCGTCCGCGACCGCGCCAACGAGGTGCGGTTCCTCCTCAGCGGCCTGGACGCGCGCGAGGCGGATCTTGCCGCCACCATCGATCGCGAGGGCGGCGCGTTTACCGCCACCGGGCGTCAGGCGATGCTGGCGCTGGCACGCATCTACGTGCTGCAACGAGACATTCCCGATCCCCAGGCGCTGCCGATGCTGGACGATCTGGTCGGGTCGGAGACGGCCGAAACACCGCAGGCGCTGTTCCTGACCGGTGAGCTCCATCGGCGCCGGGCCGAACCGGTGGAAGCAGCGCGCGCTTTCCTGGAGGTCGCGGCGGTCGCCGCTGGCGAGCCGGACCTGACCGCGACAGCCCTGGTGCGTGCCGTGGAGATGCTGCTCCAGGTCGGGCGCCGTGGCGACGCGGTACAGATCCACGCCCGGTTGGCGGAGCTGTTCCCGGATTCAGAGTGGGAGGAGCAGTCACGGGGGCTGCTGGCACGATGAGCAATCTACGACGTGGTGCGGCGTCGGCGTTGGCAATCGCCATGGCTTGGATGGGTGCCACAGCGCTCATGGCACAGGAGGCTGCGACGGATGACGCCGCCCCCGAGATCGTGCTGCCGCCGATGGTGTTGGACCTCCGCCCCCCCGGTCCTGAGGAGGTCGAAGCGGGCCTTCCTCCCGCCGAGGAGCTGTTGCCGCCCGACGGCAGCGGGCCACTTCCCACGCTCGGCGAGCTAGCGGTGCCGCTGCCAGCGCCGCAGCTCTCCGATGGCACGCCGTCCCCGCTCCCGGGAGCGGTCGCCACGCCGGCTGCCGGCGGCGCACAGCCGGTGCAGGTGTCGGCGACGCTCGGTGCCGGCAGTCTGTCTCAGCTATCCGCCAGTGTGGATGTGCTCTCTTGGGGCGTCCTGCCGGCCTACCGTCTGCACTTCAGTCATGACGCGGCGGATGGCGTGCGGGGAGTGTTGCCGGTAGGGGGCGGGGGCCAGCGCGGCGCAGATCGCCTGAGCGGCGAGCTGCGCACGGTGCTGGGGCCGCTGGACGTGGTGGTGGACGCGAGCGCCGAGGCCACTGCTCGTGGGCTGCAGGGGCAAACGGCCGCGGGCCCGGACGCATTCACCGAGCTGGGCACCAACACCGCGCACGGTGGCATCCACTTCGACACCGCCGAGCTGTGGCCGGTAGTGTTCGAGGCCTCGTTGGCGGCGAGCAGCGTCGGCGCGACGCTACAGGGCAGCAGCCCGGCATCCCTCAACGACGTAGAGCTGGCGCCTCGTGTGGGGCTGCAGTGGGCGACGGATCAGCTGCGACTCGGCCTGGAGGCGCGCTACGGGTTGCGCGTCGGGACCGGTACCGGTGAGCTGGAGCCCGCCACGCAGCAGACGGACCACGGAGTCGCCGTCGCCGCCGAGGCAGTGCTTCATCAGCCGACGTACTCCCTCGCTGCCGAGGTAGCGTGGCGGTGGGGGACGGTGGGGCACCGCGTGCCGTTTCACCTCGCCTTCGACGCCACCCCAGCTCCGGGTCTTGCCCTTTCCGTCAGCGGCGGGCACCGGGTCGGCGAGCATCGACTTGCCGCCGCTCTTGCCCTTCCCTATTCGCGCCCGCTGCTGCTCGCTGACAGCTCACAATGGTATGCGGAGGTGGCAGCCAGGATCGGACTGGGCGGGCCGCTGTCGTTGCTGGCCGGTACGACGCTGCTGGTCGACGACGGAGAGCCGATCAACGCTGGCGAGATCACCACCGGCACCTTCGTGGGGCTCTTCGACATCGTCCAGCAGCAACAGCTGCACATCACACCGAGCCTCGCCGTCAGCTACGTGGGCAGCCAGTTCCGCGCGGAGCTATCGGCGGCGTTCGAGCTCTGGGACGTGGCCCCGTACCGGCCGCTGGCGACGATCGCCGGCGATGTGGCGTACCGGAACGCCGCCGGCACCATCGGTGCCGAGCTCTCGGCGGAGTGGAGCTCGGTGCCGTCGCTGGCGAAGGTGACCAGTGCCGCGCTGCCGCTGCTTTCGTTGGAGGCCTTCTGGCAGCTGGCACCCTCTACCCGCGCAATAGTCGGCGCTACCGATCTGTTGGAGCCCTTCGTGGGCGAACGGATCGCTCTGCCCACCGCATTGAGCGGCTACCGGGACCCCGGCCTGCGCCTATTCCTACAACTCCAGGTGTCGTTATGACGGTGTCGCAGTTTCGAGGAGGGAAGTGATGGATATTATCGCCCGTGGTGGCGTAATCATGGTTCTGATCGTGCTGCTGTCCGTGGTGGCGGCGGTCATCATCATCGAACGGCTGCTGTACCTGCGTAGCAGTCGGGCGGACGATGCGCGGCTGCTCGAACGTCTCGGCGTAACGATGTCCGAAGGCCGATACGAGGAAGCGCTGGCGATTTGCGACAATCGCCCGTCGCCACTGGCATCGTTGATGCGCACCGGAATCGAGAATCGCCATCAGGCGCGCAGCGAGCTGCGCGAGGTGATCCTGGCTGCCGCGTCGCTCGAGATTCCCAAACAGGAACGATTCCTCTCTGCCCTGGGCACCATAGCCACCATCGCTCCACTGCTCGGCCTGCTCGGCACCGTCACCGGCAACATCAGCGCGTTTGGGGTGCTCGGAGGGCTGGCCGGCATTGCCGATGCTCCCCAGCTCGCGCAGGGCATCTCCGAGGCGTTGTTGACCACGGCGGCGGGTATCATCGCCTCCATTCCGGCGACCGTCTTCTATAACCACTTCCTGGCTCGTTCGAGTTCGCTCGGCGTTTCGATCGATCTCTTCCTCGCGGAGTTCG
>CAJWOB010000019.1 GCA_913043885.1 uncultured Spirochaetaceae bacterium
GCGCAGCAGCAGCGGCGCCATGCGATAGGGATGCCGGCCCATGTTGCCGAAGGCGGCGAGGCTGCGCATGCGCCAGCCGCCGTCCACCGCGGCGACCACCACCGGCAACTGCATCTCGCGGGCCAGAACGCGGAAGCCCGCGGTGTGGAACGTACGCAGCCGTCCGTCGCGGGACCGGGTGCCCTCGGGGAAGATGACCGGGCTGCCCACGCTGCCGTGCGCTCCGCTGGTGGCGGCCAGCCGGAGCAAGGCGAGATGGCTGCCGCGGAACGGCCCGAACCTGTCCACGAACGCCTGCTCGGAGTAGCGTAGGCTCTTCGAAACCGATGGCACGCGGCGCATGAGCTCACGCTTTGCCACGAACTTGAGGTGGTGGGGGCGAAAGGTGGAAATGAGCACCGGGATGTCCACCAGGCTCTGGTGGTTGGTTACCAGGACGAACTGCTCTGGCAGCGTGAAGGCTGGTTTCTGGTAGACCACGCGCAGGCCGGTGATCAGCTTGGCCGCCCGTAGCAGCCGGCTGGCCTGGGTCTGCACAAAGCGCTCCGCCAGCGCGCGCCGTCGTGGTCCTCGTCGCCAGCTGACCGCGAGGGTCAGGCGCGCATCGTGAAACAGCAGGATGCTGGCCAGGTACACCAGATAGATGACGCCGCGTAGCATGTCAGCTGGTCAGCCGCCTCATCAGGTCGGCAAGCTCGGCGGCCCCCACGCAGTGCACGTCGTGGCTGGCCAGCAGCTCACTGTCGGCGAGGATCGTTGGCAGTGCGTAGCCCCAGTCGCACAGTAGCCTGCGTACCGCGAACCGGCACGGGCCAGTCAGGTGCTCGAACTGATCCTCCACGAACACGGCGCTGTCGTAGGCTGAGCCCTGCAGCTCCTGCTCGATGAGCTCCAGCTTGCGCGCATCTTGTCCGCCTGGCCGACTCGGGGCATGCATAATCGCTTCCGCCGCCAGTCGAATGCCGGCGGCGGCCAGGATCTCCGCGATAAGCCCCGAAGCCTTGGTCGACAGGATGCGAATGCGGCTGAGGTCGCCGGCGTCGAGCAGAAGCTGGCGCACATGGGGGTAGAGGGGATTGAGGCGCAGCCACTCCTGCTTGCGGTTGGCCAGGAACTCAGCGCGGGTCTCCGCCAGCGTGGTCTTGAATGCGCCCATCCGCTCCGCACCGGCTGCCTGGCGGGCCGCGTCGAACACCTGCTGCTCGGCTGGAAATGCGTCTCCGTCGGCTTCCTCGGCGGCGATCAGCTGCTGAATAAGAACATAGTCCTCGCCGGAGCTGATGAGCGGTCGGAGTGCGTGGAAGCGCCGCCGCAGAGACCGCGCCATCCGGTCGGGTAGCGGTGGGGCGAAGTGCGTGTGCCATGTCAGCCAGCTGCTGGCAAAGCACTCCGCTTCCGAATTACACACCACGCCGTCGAAATCCAGGAACAGCAGCGCGGTGTCACTGTTCATTGCCGCATCCGCTGCCACGCTAGCGCTCCCGGTGGAGCCGCTCAGCAGGTGAGCCACTCACCCGGTGGAGCGTCTCGCCGGCGTGGGGGACGTAGCGCACCCCCTCGTCCTCTCGCCCTCGATAGGAATCGATGTCAACCTCGCGATGGTCGAGGTAGCCCAGGTTGATCCGCTCGCACGTCGTCCGATCGATCCCCGTCGCGAGCACCACCTCGATGCGGGGACGCTCCACGCCGCCGGCGTAACTGCCCTCGCCCTTGACCAGCGCTGAGTGGGCGAGCACTCCGCGCGGCACCTCAGCAAAGCGAGCGGCCTGCGCGTCGAAGTAGCTGGCCACGTGGTAGCCGGTCTGCTGCAGGTGCTTCCCCCACGTTCGCGAGATCTCGGTGATGTGGGGCCCGTAGATGATGAGCTTCCCCCCGTCGGCGACGATCGGCTCGAGCTTGTACATCACCTTCCCGGCAACCCACATCTCGTCGTACATCTCCGGCGCGTGCCCGAGGACTAGATCGTAGGCCCGCGGCGTGTGGACGATATGCATCGCCCGCGATGCCGCCACCGCCGCTGGCCACGCTTCCGTCGGCCGGCCCACCTCCATCTGCGTCATGCCGCTGGCGGAGGATACGACCAGGGCGACGAGGTGGCATGGCACCTCCACCATCGAAGCCGCCTTCTCGATGACTCGGCGGGCCGGGGTGTCCTCGCGCCCGATGGTCTTACGGCAGGTGATAACCGCGCTCATCCAATGGAAGAAGTCGAGGAACTCCCCCCCGGAGATGCCAGGGAACAGGTACTTGTGGCCGCCGGAGAAGCCAACGATCTCGTGGGGGAACACCGGGCCGACGATCAGCAGGAGGTCGTACTCGAAGATGGCGCGGTTGATGGTGACGTCTACCGCTTCCGAGAACCGTCCTTCGGAGAGGCTGGCAACCTCCTCGGCGCGTATCGTGCCGATCTTCTTCAGACTGTCAGGTTGGTCCCAACGGTGATTGAGGAATCGGTGGTCGGCATACTCGCCTGCCCGCAGCTCGGGGCTCAGTCCGTAGAGCGCGTCCAGCTGATCGTCGGACATGACCGAGTGGGTGCCTAGCGCCACCATGAAATCGAGCTGTGCTGCCCGCTCACCTATCGTGTCGTGGACCGCCCGCACCAGCTGCGGCATGGGGGCGGTGCGGGTGGCGTCGGGGGTCAGCACCAGCACTCGCTTGCCCTCGTAGAGGGCGGTTGGCGTGCCGGCATCGATCCGCGCGCGCACCTGATCGTCGGTTAGCGCGCCGGGCACTGCGGTGGGAGCGTCGATCGCGGTGGCTGCCAGTGAGGTGTCATCCATGTCAGACGTTATCCACCAGGAAGCCGCCGTCCACCGGAATCGTGACTCCGGTAACAAAGCCGGCCGCCGCGCGGCTGGCCAGGAACAGCGCCGCACCGCACATCTCACGTGCTTCGGCGAAGCGGCCCATCGGGGTACGGGCGATTATGCTAGCGCCGCGTTCGGTGAGCTTGCCGCTGGCCTCGTCGGCAACCAGCAGCCTCCGATTCTGCTCTGCGACGACGAATCCGGGAGCGATAGCGTTTACCCGGATGCCATCGGCGGCGTACTCCTTCGCGGTAGCCGCGGTCAGGTTCATCACCCCCGCCTTCGCGGCACCGTACGCCCACACGCCGGAGAGTGGGCGGTAGGACGTCATCGAGGCAATGTTGATGATCGCACCACCGCGACCCGCGGCCTTCCAGTAGCGGGCGATCAGCTTGGTAGGCACCACCAACCCGGCAACCAGGTTGAGTCGGAGAATCTCCTCGAATGCTTCGACCTCGAGCTCTTCGAACGGCCCCTTGCCCCGATTGCCACCCACGGCATTCACCAGGACGTCGGGCTCACCGAGGGCGGCGGCGCTTTCGGCGATGGCGGCGTCCACCGCCTCTTCGCTGCCGGCGTCGACCACCAACCCGACCGCGCCTTCTTCGTCGCTACCGGCCTCCTCGCGCAGACGGGTCAGAGCTGTGTCGACCGACGCCTGACTACGACTCCATATGGCCACGCGCGCCCCGGCACGGCGAAAGCCGATCGCCAGCTCGGTGGCAATGGTGCCGGCGCCGCCGGCGAGTAGGACCACCTGACCGTCGAGACCAAACAACTCTGTGGCGTAGACGTCGCTCATGCCGGGCGTGTCCCGGTCCAGTCGGTGTGGAATACGCCATCGCGGTCGACACGCTGGTAGGTGTGAGCTCCGAAGTAGTCTCGTTGCGCCTGCAGTAGATTCGCCGGCAACACCGCCGTGCGGTACGAGTCGAAGTAGGCGAGCGCCGAGGAGAACGCAGGCGCCGCGACGCCATGCCGTACGCAGGTTGCCACCACTTCTCGCCACCCGGCCTGGCTGTCGTCGACCACCTGGCGAAAGTAGTCGTCGAGCAGCAGGTTTGCCAGCTGCGGGGCGCGATCGTAGGCCTCACGGATCTTGTCCAGGAAGCGGGCGCGGATGATGCAGCCGCCGCGCCAGATCGTGGCGATCTCGCCGAAGCGCAGCTCCCAGCCGTGCTCGGCAGCCGCCATGTCCATCAGCGCAAATCCCTGTGCGTAGGCGCAAATCTTGGAGGCGTAGAGCGCGCTGCGCAGGGCGGCCAGCGCTGCCCCACGTTCCGGCGCAGCCGGTGTCGCCTTGGGCCCTCGCAGCACTGAAGCAGCGTGCACGCGCTCCTCCTTTTGTGAGGAGAGGTAGCGGGCAAACACCGCCTCGGCGATGGTCGCCGCTGGGGTACCGAGGTCGAGCGCCGACTGGCTCGTCCACTTGCCGGTGCCCTTCTGCGCCGCGGTATCGACGATTATCTCCACCATCGGTTTCCCACTGTCCGGGGCGACCCGGCCGAGGATATCGGCAGTAATCTCGATGAGGTAGGAATCCAGCTCGCCCTCGTTCCACTCTTGGAAAGTGCGCTGCATCTCCGGGTAGGACATGCCCAGCACCTGTTTCATGTACGCGTACGCCTCCGTGATTAGCTGCATGTCCGCGTATTCGATGCCGTTGTGGACCATCTTTACGAAGTGACCGGCACCGTCGGCACCGATATAGGTGCAGCAGGGCTCGCCGTCGACCACCGCCGCAATCGAGCGGAACAGGTCCGCGACTGCTTCGTAGGCCTCCGGATGGCCACCGGGCATGATACTCGGACCGCGGAGTGCCCCCTCCTCGCCGCCGGAGATGCCAGTGCCGAGGTAGCGAAGGCCGCGCTCGGCCAGGCGTGCCGCACGGGCACGGGTATCGCTGAACAGCGAGTTGCCGCCGTCGATGACGATATCGCCTTCCTCGAGGTACGGCAGCAGCTCGTCGATGACCGCGTCCACCGCGCCGCCGGCCTTCACCATCAACAGCACGCGCCGCGGCCGCTGCAACAGCTCCGCTAGCTGCTCGAAGGAGGCAGCCCCCACGACGCGCTTCCCCGCCGCGTCGCTCGCCAGCCAGTCGTCGAGGGTGCGCTGGGTGCGGTTGTAGGCGGCGACGGTGTAGCCGCGGCTCTCGATGTTGAGTGCGAGGTTCTGGCCCATCACCGCCAGTCCCACCACCGCGATGTCTGCACGCGGAGAGGAGTTGTTGCTCATGTCGAAGCTGCATTGTCTGCGCAGTCGGGGCCGGAAGCAACGGCGTGAGCGTACCCGCGGGGTCCGCAACGCCGTTGCCGCGGTCCTCGCTTTGCTCCAAGCTCGGCCGAGGTGTCGGGCCAAGGGTGTCCTCAGCTGTTTCGACCGCGCGATGGAGGCGGACGGTGCAAATGAGGAAGCTGCTGCCCGCCCTATCGGCCGGCCTGCTGCTCGCCGGCTGTGCCACCGAGTTGACCAGCGAGGATCTGGCCGCGGAGTACTACAACCTCGGCAACGCCTTCCTGGAGTTGGAGCGCTACGACGTGGCGGTCGGCTACTACCAGCGCTCCTTGGGCCTCGCCGACGACGCGGAAGCGCGCTACAACCTGGCGCTCGCCCTGCAGCGGGCCAGTCGTTTCGACGAGTCGCTGGACGAGCTGGAGCTGCTGCTCGCCGGTGATCCCAGCAACGCCCTCGTGCTGGAGCTGCAGGCAATGGCGTTCCACCTCTCGGGCCAGGAACAGGCCGCCATCGAGGCATATGCGCGCATCGAAGAGCTACACCCGGACAACCAGGTCGCCCCCTACAACCGCGCGCTGCTGCTGTGGGCGGGCGGCGACACGGCGCAGGCGGCAGACCTTCTGGAACATCTGCTGGAGCTCCAACCCGACGACCAGGACATCCTGTTCAATCTGGCGCTGCTTTCCTCGCAGGTCGGCGAGTCGGACGCCGCCGCAGCGCTATGGGCCCGCTACCTGGAAGAGGACCCCACCGACGCAGCGGCACTCCTCGAGCTGGCGCAGGTACAGAGCCGCCGAGGGCAGTTTGCCGAGGCGCTCGATACCTTCGCCGCGGCCGAGGCGGCGATGGTCGAGGAAGATCCGCGCGGCCCACTGGCGCAGTTCGAGCGGGCGGCCATCCTGCTCACCGAGGTGGAGGACCCCCGCGCCGGCCTGTCCGCGTTGCGGGCGGCTCTGCTGGGTGGCTTCCGCGATCGAGAGCGGATCTCGCAGCTACTGGCCGAGCCCGATCTCCTGGAGCGGGAAGCGGTGGCGGCGGAGCTGGAGGAATACAATCTGGCCCCCGCTGCAGGGGGACCGGGCGACGATGTGCGGGAGGGAGAGGAAGGCCAACTTGGGGTCAGCGACGGCAGCTAGCGCGGCCGGGGAGCTGGCGAGGCCGGGCCCTGGCCGCGCCCTAGGAAGGGGCGACCGCCGCGAGCAGCGCGACGGATTCCTCTAGCACCTCACTAGGGCCGGCTGTGGCGTCTACCTCCCGCAGCACTCCCCGCTCTCGAAAGAGCCGCTCCAGCTCCTCCGTCTGCGCGTGGTAGACCCGCAACCGGGCCGCCACGGCTTCCGGCTGGTCATCGGCGCGCTGGGCGAGGTCGGCCCCACAGTTGTCGCACACCTCAAGCTTGGCAGGTGGGTGGTGCTCGGAATGGTAGATAGCACCGCAGCTGGGGCAGGTAAGCCGCCCCGATAGGCGGCGCACGATCTCGTCGTCATCGATAACCAGGCTGAGCACCGCGGTAACCGGCGCGAACTGATCCAGCGTAACCGCCTGCGCGACGGTCCGCGGGTAGCCGTCCATCAGCGCACCGTTGGTGCAGTCGGCTGCGTCCAGCCGTTCTCGGACGATCTGGTTGGTGATCTCGTCCGGGACGAGCTGCCCGGAGCTCAGGACGTCCCCTACCTGCCGCCCCAATTCGGTTTGATTGCGGACCGCGGACCGGAACAGCTCACCGGTCGACACGTGAGGGAGCTCCACCCGCTCGGAGAGCTGAACCGCGAGGGTGCCCTTGCCCGCGCCGGGCGGCCCAAGCAGAACGACAATCTGCTTACTCACACCAGTACCTGCGTCGACTCCAGCACTCGTTCCAGCGCACGCGAAACCCTCACCTCCGGCCGTTCATGGCATTCGCGAGAACACAGGCGCGATCGGTACCCGGTCTCGTTCTCGAAGTAGCGGCCGCAATTGATGCAGCGCTCGTAGCAGACCGCGCACTCGGCACAACAGTACCGCTGTTCCAGAAGCTCGTGCGCATCGACGTGGCAGCCACAGTTGCGACAACTCGCGAGGGGCGCTACCGAGGTCACGTCATGTTCCGTGCGAGTAGTCGGTGAGGTAGGCGGCCTGCTCCTCGGTTAGCGTGTCGATGCCCACTCCCATGGTCGCCAGCTTTATCGACGCGATCTCCCGATCCTGCTCAGGATCGATCGGATACACCCGGTTGTCCAGCCTGGCGCCGTTGCTGCCGTGCTGGGCCAGCGACACCATCGCCAGGAACTGGTTGGCAAACGACATGTCCATGACCTCCGACGGGTGTCCCTCGGCAGCCGCGAGGTTGACCAACCTACCGCGCGCCAACAGGTAGATCCGCTTGCCGTCTGCGAGCACATGCTCCTCGTTGTTGGGGCGAATCTCGGTTCGCGTCTGCGTCAGCGCATCGAGATCCTCGAGGTTGAGCTCGCAGTCGTAGTGGCCGGTGTTGCAGATGACGGCACCGTCTGGCATGACCTCGTAGTGTTGGCGAGTAATGACGTCCCGCATGCCGGTGGTGGTAATAAAGATATCCCCTCGGCTGGCCGCTTCCTCCATTGTGATCACCTCGAACCCCTCCAGACGGGCCTTTAGCGCCGCGATCGGGTCCACCTCGGTGATGATGACCTGAGCGCCTTGACCGCGCGCTCGCATTGCCGTGCCGCGGCCGCAGTGACCGTATCCAGCCACCACGAAGGTCTTGCCGGCGAACAGGATCGAGGTGGCTCGGAGGATACCGTCCAGCGAGGACTGCCCGGTACCGTAGACGTTGTCGAAATCCCATTTCGTCTCGGCGTTGTTCACCGCGATTACCGGGTAGCGGAGCTTGCCATCCGCCGCCATCGCCTCGAGCCGATGGACACCGGTGGTGGTCTCCTCGGTGCCGCCCAGGATCTCGTCGGCCAGGTCGGTGCGATCGGAATGGACGCGGAAGATCAGGTCGGCGCCGTCATCGAGCGTGAGGGTGGGGGAGAACTCGAGCGTCTGGTCGATGCACCAATAGAACTCGTCCCGAGAGAGGCCGTGCCAGGCGAAGATATTGGTGTCCTCGGCCGCGAGCGCAGCCGCCACGTCGTCTTGCGTCGACAGTGGGTTGCAGCCGGACCAGGACACGTCGGCGCCCGCGGCGCGAAGCGTGCGGATAAGGACGCCGGTCTCTTTCGTTACGTGGAGGCAACCGGCGATCCGCTGCCCGGCGAGTGGCTTGGTCTTCGAGTATTGCTCTTTGAGGTGGGCGAGGACCGGCATGCGGGACTCCGCCCAGCGGAGCTTGAGCTCGCCCTGCTCTGCAAGAGCGGGGTCTTTGATCTTGTGTTCGGCCATGTGTGGGGAGCGAAGTATGCTGAGACGATTAGGATTCGGCAAACCTTCGGCCGCGCGGGAGCTCGGTTGCGCTGACGACGGCGCCCGCCATGCGTATATTGGCTGGTGATGAGCTTCTGGGACCGTATAGAGAGCGCGATCAATCAGGGAATCGACTCCTCAAAAGGGGTGCTCGGTAAGGCCAAGGAGCGCGCCAAGGACCTTGGCGAGCGTGGGGTCTTGAAGTTCGATCTCATGCAGCTGGAGCGCCAGTCGATGCGGCTAATGGGCAAGCTGGGCAACGAGGTCTGTGGGCCTGCCCCGGCCGGGATCAAGGAGTTGATCACCGAGCTGGCAGACATCGAGCAGCGGATCGACGAGAAGGACCAGGCGCTGAAGCAGCTTAGCGACTGACGGCCGCCCCGGGCGAAGGGCGTGCGTTGACAGCGCCACCGGCGCCGACCATGATTCCGCCCTCCGGTGCGGACGAGGCCCCAGGCCGGCGTGTCGCCACGGGCCTGTAGCTCAGTTGGTTAGAGCGCACGCCTGATAAGCGTGAGGTCGCTAGTTCAATTCTAGCCAGGCCCAGTCGCGGTTTGAATCACCTATTTGCTGCCAGCAACTGCAGCCGGCGACACCCGGGGGTTCGCGCGCAGAGTGGGGCACGCCGGTGTATGGCGCCGGCGAGGAGGTGTGGTGTCGAAAGCGTACGTCGAAACGTCTGACTTTCTACTCGCCGACCTGGACGAGATGATCCGCGAGGGCTTGTACCGGGACCGGACCGAGGCGGTCAACGACGCGCTCTGCATCCTGATCAAGCAGTACAAGCTCTCCAAGCTTCACGCCAAAGACATCGTTCGACGCACTCGGCAGTCGTCGGCAGCCGAGTAGCCCACGGCGCCGCCACAGCAACCGAGCGCAGACACGCCCCCGGCTGGCTGGCGTCCGCCCGAGGCGGAGCGCCTCGCCGCAGCTATGGTCCGCCAGCAGGTGGAGTCAAGGGGCATCTTCGATCGGCGCGTCATGGAGGCAATGCGGCAGGTGCCGCGCCACCTGTTCGCGCCGGGCGCGCCCGTCGAGGCGTGCTACCGGGATCGGCCAGTGCCGATCGGACACGGCCAGACCATGTCGCAGCCCTACATGGTGGCGTTGATGACCGAGCTGCTCGAGCTGCGCGGCTACGAGCGGGTGCTAGATGTTGGCTGTGGCAGCGGCTACCAGGCAGCAATCCTCAGCATGCTCGCTCGCCAGGTGTTTGCCATCGAGAGAGTGCATCCGTTGCTGCAGCGTGCTCGTCGCGCCCTGGCCGAGGGCGGGTTTGCGGTGCAGGCCGTGTCAGGTGATGGCTGGCAGGGTTGGCCAGAGCACGCTCCTTTCGACCGAATCCTGGTAGCAGCGGCGGCCAGCGAGGTTCCCCGCGCCCTGTGCGCCCAGCTCGCTGACAACGGCGTGCTGGTGGTACCGGTAGGATCCGGGCGCGTGCAGCGTCTGGTGGTGGTGCGGCGTCGAGGCACCCGCCTCGAGTCGGAGGCCGGCGTGGCGTGCCGGTTCGTGCCCCTGGTGGCGGACGAGGAAGCACGCTGACGTACGTGCGTCGCCGGCACTGGGCGACATGCGCTCCGCATGGTATTCATAGCCGCGTCAAGGGGGGGGAACAGTGACATTTGCAGGCACCGACACCGCGGGGACCCGTGGCTGATTCGGCGACGGTTGCAGAGAGGGGTGCGACAACGGGCGCCACGAGCGCTCAGCCATCCGGTGATGGCGGCGACACGCTGCGCCGGCGTGGCCGCCGTGCCGCCGGTGGCGGCCGCCGAGCCGGTGGTGGACGCGGTCGGAGCAAGATCGACACCTTCCGGCCCACCATTCAGCGCCGCCACATGCACGCGGTCCTCGAATGCATGGTCGCGGACCAGGTCAGCGGGCGCGGCCGGGCTGCGGAGCTCACATCCGCCCTGAGCTCACAGTTTGGTTGTGCCGGTGGCGTGGCGCTTAGCGACCCGGCGTCAGCGGTAGCGGCCGCCTACACGGCCGCCGGGTTGGTGCGGGGTAGCCGTCTGGTCATGTCCGCCCTGGCGCCGGCCATCTACGTTCAGCTCGCGCAGCAGCGCGGAGTGGTTCCGCTACTGGCGGACGTCGACCCGCGCAGTGGCGGCGTGCGTATCGACGCCGTGCAGGACCTTCTGTCCCACGGCGCGCAGGCGATTCTCCTTACCCACGCCGCCGGGGGACGAGACGATCCTGAGCTATCCGCGGCCGACGTGCCGGTCATCGAAGAGATAACGGGCCGCTGGAGCGAGATCGGGTCGCAAGCGGCCCCCCGCGGTGACGTACTTCTGCTCTCGTTGGAAGATCGCAGTCTTATTACCGCAGGCGGTGGCATGGCCGTGCTCGGTCGCAATCGCCGACTGCAGCGCAGTATTGCCGCAGCCGCGCAGGCGCAGCCCGCCGGAGAGCTAGCGGATATCAACGCCGCCCTGGCGCTGGCTCAGCTGCCCGATGCCGCGACGTTTGTGACGTTACGCGCCAAGCAGGCCGAGCTCTTCGCGTCGGCGCTGGCGACCACTCGGCATACGACGTTTGCCGCGGTGGCCACGGCGGCACCCATGGCCTTCCCGGTCCTGGTGCAATCCGGGCTCAAGGAGGTCCGCCAGTACGCCGCAAAGCATGGCGTGCGCACCGAGCCCGGCTATCGCAGCTGCGCGTTCGAGTGCTTTGCCATTGATGCGGGCGCTGATGCGGATGCTGATGGGGCCGACGAGGAGCGTCCAGCGCAGCCCGAGCACGCCGCGCCCGCCCACCCGGGGGTGCCGGGCGAGGCGAAGGGCGGAGCCGGTGCGGGGCAGCCGGCGGTGCATGCGCTGTTGGCCGCTGGGACGAGTGGGGCCTCTCAGTCGCTGTCCGCCGAGGACCTGCCAAACCTCCCCGACGTTCTGCGCCGACAACTCGAGAGTGGGTCGGAGACGACCGTGGTCGCGGACTGGGTGGCTGCCCGCAGCCTGAGCCGGCAGTGCCTGCTGTTCCCTCTGTACCCGTCGTTGCCGGAGGAGTCGGTACAGCGAATCGCCAAAGTGCTGGCGACGTTGCCGTAGTAGTAGAGACGCCGGCGGGTTTGCCGCGGCGGTGGCAGCCGCCGAATCCTTCCCCGCCGCCGGGGGCACAGATATAGTTGCCGGAGCGCGGGCGATGGACGGCTCCTTGGGCAGGGTGTTCCTTCTTTCGAACGGCGCCCGCGCCAGTGAGGCGCTGCTTTCAGCGGTGCGGGGCTTTTTCGCCGGCCGCGGGGCGGAGCTACGGGAAGCGTTCTACCCGGACGGCAAAGAGCCCCGCTCCGAGGCGCTCGCCGATCTCGACCTGGCCGTGTCGATGGGCGGAGACGGGACGCTGCTCCGCTGCGCACAGCTGGTGGCTGAACATGGGGTGCCTATTCTGCCGGTCAACCTGGGGACCGTCGGCTTCATTACCGAGGTAACCGCAGAGGAGTGGCAAACCGCGCTAGAGGAGTACCTGAGCGGCAATCGCGGCATCAGCACGCGGGTGATGCTGCAGGTGGCGGTCAGACGCGGCAACGAGGAGATCGCCAACCTACGAGCGCTGAACGACGCGGTGCTCACCGGGGCCAGCTCGAAACTGGTGCACCTGTCGCTACACCTGGCGGGAACCGCCACCGTCAATTACCACGCCGACGGGCTTATTTGTGCTACCGCTACCGGCAGCACCGCGTACTCGATGGCCGCTGGCGGCCCGATCCTGCACCCCGAGATGAACGCATTCGTGGTTACCCCGATCTGCCCCTTCACCTTGTCCAACCGCCCCGTGGTGGTGCCGGCGCAGGAGCAGCTCGAGGTTGGCATCGAGGAGGGACAACGCACGCCGGTGATGCTCGCCGTCGACGGCGGCACTCCGGTTCGCCTCCAAGCCGGCGACCGGGTCGTGCTGAGTAGGGCAGATGTCACCACCCAGATCATCCGCTCCGGGCAGCGCACCTTCTACCAGGTGTTGCGTGCCAAGCTGAGCTGGGGAGCGGGCCCTCATGCTTGAGACCCTGACCGTCCGCAACTTTGCGCTCATCGAGTCGCTCACGGTCGAGTTCGGCCCGCGCCTCAACGTGCTGTCGGGTGAGACCGGTGCCGGCAAGTCCATCCTGGTAGGCGCGCTCGGCCTCCTGCTGGGCGGCAAGGGGCAAGTTACCGACATCCGCACCGGTGCCGACGAAGCGGAGGCAAGCGCGGTGCTGCGTCCGAGCCAGTTCACCGTCGCCGACTGGCTTGCCGAGCGGGAGTTACCGCTCGGCGAGGATGGGGAGCTCATCCTGCGCCGCGTGCTGCGCCGCTCGGGCCGCTCTTCGGCGTTCGTGCAGGGTTCGCCGGTTCAGACCAGCCAGCTCGCCGAACTCGCCACTTTCCTGTTCGATTTGCACGGTCAGCACGAGCACCAGTCGCTGCTACGTCCGGAGCAGCATCGCGTCCTGTTGGATCGGTACGGAGGCCTTCAGGCGCAGGTCGATGGCGTCGCTGCCACCTACCGACGGTTGGTGGACGTGCGCGAACGCATTGGCAGCATCGCCAAGGAAGACAAGGAGCGGCTGCGGCAAGCGGAGTTGTTGCGGCACGCCATTGGCGAGATCGATGCGGCTGGCCTGGTGGCCGGGGAAGACGAGGAGCTCGAACAGGAGCGGCAGCGGCTCATCAACTTCGAGAAGATATTCTCGACCGCACGCAGGGTGTACCAGCAGACGGCAGAGGCACAGGGAGGGGCGCTCGCCTCCCTGCGATTGGCGCTGGAGGGGCTGCGACAGCTGGCGAGTATGGACGAGGGGTTCGCCCGCCACAGCGAGCAGGCGGAGAGCGCCTTCTACGAGCTCGAGGACATGGCAGAAGGGGTGCGCCAGTATCAGGGTGCGCTCGCCTACGACTCGGACCGACTGCAGGCGATCGGCGATCGACTCGACACCATCCGCACCCTCACCCGCAAGTATGGCGACTCGCTCCAGCAGGTACTCGCCTACGCAGAGGATGCACGCGCCGAGCTGTCGGCGCTGGAGCAGGCGGAGCAGAGTCTCGCCGGCCTCGGCGACGAGTCGGCGGCGTTGGAGGCCCAGCTTCGCGCACAGGCGGCCGACCTCGGCGCGCGACGGCGAGCGGTAGCGGCTGAGTTGCAGGCGCACATGGAGCGTGAGCTGCGCGAGCTCGGCATGCCCAAGGTGCGCTTGGAGGTGCAGGTGACCCCACGCCAACGGGACGGACGACCCGCGGTGACGGCGAGTGGCGGTGACGACGTGCAGTTTCAGATAGCGCCTAACGTGGGAGAGCCGCTGAAGCCACTGCGCTCTATCGCCTCGGGCGGAGAGATCTCTCGGGTGATGCTGGCACTGAAGTCGGTGTTCGCAGAGTCCGACGTGGTCGAGACCCTCATCTTCGACGAGGTGGATGCCGGCATCGGCGGGGCGGTGGCGTTGCAGGTTGGGCAGAAGCTGCAGCACATCAGCCGTCGCCGCCAGATTCTGTGCATCACCCATCTGGCCACCGTTGCTGCGCGCGCGGATAATCACCTACTGGTCGAGAAGCGCGAGCGGGACGCCCGGACTGCGACATCGGTGCTCGGGATTGCCAAAGAGGAGCGCATCTCAGAGCTGGCGCGAATGCTAGCCGGCGATGGGGAGGCCGATGTCTCGCGCCAGCATGCCGCGCAGCTGCTGGAACGGAGCCAGGAGCCATTGCTACAGTCGAACGGTAGGCAGCATGAAAGTTAGCGCCGAGGCGCGTAAGCGCTACAGCGAGCGCATCAAGGAGTATCAGGCAGAGATCAAGCGGGTGAGCGACCACGAGGCCGAGGTGCGCAACCAGCTTTCTGCCGATGCCGGCGGCCATTCCCTGCGTGTGGATCTGGCACAAGACTGCCTGGACCTCGTCTCCTACTACATCCTCATGAACGCCCTCTCGGTAGCGCTGCTGGGCGTCAAGAACGAGAGCTACCTGAAAGAAGGCCATAAACGGATCTACAAGGCGATTATCTACGTCGAGGAAGCGGTCTCTCCCCTCATAGACGTGCCCTTCTCCGAATACGAGGAAGGGGTGCTCGCCCTCGGCGAGCTCGACGACCGCAGTCGCTACGGCTTCCTGCGCAAGCTTGGCTTCTCAATCGATGCGATCCAGGACGGCTACGGCAGCAACAGCAAGTGGAAGTGGTCGTTCGTCGAGATCGAGGGACGGTACGCCGTGTTGGCCAAGAACATGCTCAACCTCAAGACCTTCGTAGCCGGGATGGATCCTCGGGTAGACGGCTACGAGGAGCGCAGCGGGCACATGGCACTGTGCAAGGAGCTACTCCAGAACGCGGCGGATCGCTATCGCGAGAAGTATGAGCTCTCCACATTACAGCTCGACGACATGAAGCTGGCGATCAGCTACCTCGGCGCGCTGAAGCGCCTGCACACGCTCATCGGCGAGGACGACGGCGGCGACGTCGTCGCCAAGAAGATCGACGCGTGGAAGACGAAGATGGAAGCGGACGAGCGGAAGACCAAGGAGAGAGCGAAGGGCAAAGCATAGTGCCTGCACGCCGCCGCCTGTCCTCCATCGTCGCCGGTGTCGCCGCGGGCATAGTGCTGTTGCTTCTCCTACCCCGTCCCGCCGGTCGAGAGCCGCGGCTGCTGCCCCGATGGGCGGTCGACGTACCCACCGCCGCCACCGTCGGCACAGCACTAGCCGATTCGGCCGAGCCCGGACTGCCCTTTCAGCTTCCCGGCCACATCGGCTATGTGTCTGCGGCCGGCGACGTCCTCTTTCAGGAGTCGGTCCTGTATGGCGCCAGCGTCGGGCGCGACCACTTCATCAACTACTCTCGCGTCAGCGCGAACCTGGCCGTGCGCGACCCGCGGGGCGGCCTGGTGGCCGGCGTGGTTACCGATGGCTATCCGGTGCTGTCGCCGGACGGCGCGTGGTTCGTCGCTATCGTCGCCACCGGCCTCGACCTGTTCGCTCACCGCAGTCTCGATGGCCAGCCGCTGTGGCGTGCCAACTTGTCGGCGCCGATCACCTGCATCAGCATGGCCGCCGACCACGTTCTGCTGGGCATGGCCGACGGTGGCCTGCAGCTATTCGACCGTGACGGTAGCCGTCGTGAGCGGCTGCAACTAAGCGGCGGAGCGGTGGACGTGGTGGTCGGCTGCAGCAGCGATGGGGGTGGTCGGGGTGCGGCGGTCTCAGGCTTGCGACCACAGCAGCTCTTCGTGTTGGACACCGAACCGGAGCTGCGCATTACCAGTCGCTTCGAGCTAGCCAGCGATCACCGTCGCGAGGTGCCGCTGGCGCTGATACCGGGCACGCAGCTGATCCTTACTGCCGCGTCTACCGGCACGCTGGTCGTGGACGTGCAGCGCGGCCACAGCGATGTGATCGGCGTCAGTGCGCCCCGTCAGTTCGTTTCGCTGCACCGCGACGCTTCGGGCGTCCCGCTGATCGGCGGGTCGCTGTTTGCGGTGGCCGGCG
>CAJWOB010000020.1 GCA_913043885.1 uncultured Spirochaetaceae bacterium
GACTCCAGCGAGATGGCATTCAAGATTGCCGGCAGCATGGCGTTCCGGGACGCCCTCAGCCGCGGCAAGCCGACGTTGCTCGAGCCGGTCATGGACGTCGAGGTTCACACCCCCGAGGAGTATCTCGGCGACGTGATCTCATCGCTGAGTGCTCGTGTCGGCCACGTGGAGGGTATCGAAGATCGCTTTGGCGGGAAGACCGTCAAGGCCCGCGTCCCCCTCCGCACCATGTTTGGCTACGTCACTGACTTGCGGTCGATGACCAGCGGCCGCGCAACGCAGACTATGCAGTTCAGCTCGTACGAAAACGCACCACGGAGTGTACAGGAGGAAATGGCAGCCAGTGGCAGCGGACGCCTGGCTACGGCCTAGCGACAGCCTGTCTGGTAGGGAACTGCCGGAGTTAAGGAAGGAAAATGGCGAAGGACAAATTCGAGAGAAGTAAGCCGCACGTCAACGTCGGCACCATCGGCCACGTCGACCACGGCAAGACCACCCTCACGGCGGCGATCACTCAGTATTGCGCCACCAAGTATGGCGACAAGCTGATGAAGTACGAGGACATCGACAACGCGCCCGAGGAGAAGGCTCGTGGTATCACCATCAATACGCGCCACGTCGAGTATCAGACCGACAACCGCCACTACGCGCACGTGGACTGCCCCGGGCACGCCGACTACATCAAGAACATGATTACCGGCGCGGCCCAGATGGACGGCGCGGTGCTGGTGGTCTCCGGCCCCGATTCGGTGATGCCGCAGACGCGGGAGCACATCATCCTGGCCCGGCAGGTTCAGGTCCCGGCCATCGTCGTCTACGTCAACAAGGTAGACCAGGTGGACGATCCCGAGCTTCTCGAGCTGGTCGAAGAGGAGATCCGCGACGTCCTCAAGGAGTACGAGTTCCCCGGAGACGACATTCCGATCATCACCGGCTCGGCCCTCAGCGCGCTGGAGAAGCCGGAGGACGAGGACTCGATAAAGTCGGTGGTGGACCTTCTGGAGGCGATGGACAGCTACATCCCGCAGCCGGAGCGTGAGGTGGACCTCCCCTTCATGATGGCCATCGAGGACGTGTTCTCGATTGCTGGGCGTGGCACGGTGGTAACCGGCCGCGTCGACCGCGGCAAGATCAAGGTCGGCGAGGATGTCGAAATCGTCGGCATCAAGGACACCCAGAAGACGGTCGTCACCGGGGTCGAGATGTTCAACAAGCTGCTCGACGAAGGCGAGGCTGGCGACAACATCGGCGCGCTACTGCGTGGCATCGAGCGCCAGCAGGTGGAGCGCGGTCAGGTGCTGGCCAAGCCCGGCTCCATCACCCCGCACAAGAAGATGAAGGCCACCGTCTACGCCCTCTCCAAGGAGGAGGGCGGGCGTCACTCGCCGTTCTTCACCGGCTATCGGCCGCAGTTCTACTTCCGCACTACCGATATCACGGGAACCGTCACCCTGCCCGAGGGCAAGGAGATGGTGATGCCTGGTGATACCGCCGATCTGTCGATCGACCTCATCAACACAATTGCGGTCGAGCAGGGCCTGCGCTTCGCCATCCGTGAGGGTGGACGCACGGTCGGCGCTGGCACCGTTACCGAGATTATCGAGTAGCTGGCGGGGATCGGGAGCGAAGGGAGCCTTTGAGTATGGCCGCAGAACGTATCCGGGTGCGATTGCGTGGGTTCGATGTCGAGTTGATCGACCAGAGCTCCAAGGCGATCGTGCAGACGGTCATCAAAGCGGGCTCTAGGGTCGCCGGCCCGATCCCGCTGCCCACCCGGACCAACAAATACACCGTGCTGCGGTCGCCGCACGTCAACAAGAAGTCGCGAGAGCAGTTCGAGATGCGGACGCACAAGCGGCTGATCGACATTCTGGAGCCGACGTCCGCGGTAATGGACGCGCTCATGAAGCTGGAGCTTCCGGCGGGTGTCGACGTGGAGATCAAGCAGTAGATGTTGGCGCTGATCGGTCGCAAGGTCGGCATGACACAGGTGTTCGGTGAGGATGGCGCGCTAGTCTCGGTGTCTCTGGTGCGCGTGCCGGAGAACGTGGTGGTGGGAGTTCGGACGGTCGAGCGGGACGGCTACGCCGCCACCATCCTCGGTGCCGAGCCGCTCAAAGAGCGTCGGGTGCGAAAGCCTTATGCCGGACAATTCAAGGCCGCCAGCTCTCCCACCCGACTGCTAATGGAAGTGCGCGACTGGGAGCGCGACGATGAGGTCGGCACCACGCTGGGCGTCGACGTTATGGCCGACGCCGGCTTCGTCGATGTCCGTGGGACGTCGAAAGGCAAGGGTTACCAGGGCGTGATGCGACGCCACGGATTCGGCGGTGGCCGCAAGACGCACGGTAGCAAGTTTCACCGCGCGCCGGGTTCCACCGGGCAGTCGGCCAGTCCCTCGAAGGTGTTCAAGGGCAAGCGCATGCCCGGCAGGATGGGCGGCGAGCGCAGCACGGTGCAGAATCTGCCGCTCTTGGGCTATGACCCCGATCGCCAGCTGTTGATGGTCGGCGGGGCGGTGCCAGGCCCGCGCGGCGGCGTGGTGATGGTGACCAACGCGAAGAAGCAGGGCTCTGGCCGCAGGCCGCGCGCGATGCTGATGCAACCGCAGGCGGTCGCCGACGACGCGGAGAACCAGGGCGCCGAGACGCAGGACGACCAGGAATGAAGGCAAGTGTAATTGGCGCCGGCGGTAAGGCCGGCGGAGAGATCAACCTCGACGACGGCGTGTTCGGCGTCGAGGTAAGCGAAGGCGCTATCTATCACGCCATTCGCAACGAGCTGGCCAACCGCCGAGTGGGTACCGCCGCGACCAAGGGGCGTAGCCAGGTGACTGGCAGTAACCGCAAGCCGTGGCGTCAGAAGGGGACCGGACGGGCGCGCGCCGGCGATCGCAAGTCCCCGCTCTGGGTTGGCGGCGGTACCATCTTCGGGCCGCAGCCTCGGGACTACTCCTATCGTATGCCGCGCAAGGCGAAGCGAGTGGCGCTGCGGTCTGTACTTACCCAGAAGGGGATGTCGCAGCGCATCACGGTGGTCGACGGAGTGTCGGCCCCGAGCGGCAAGACCAAGGACCTGGTGAGCCAGCTCGAAGCTACTGTGGGCGGTGCGCGCTGCGTGTGGCTGGTCGACGGTGGCGACCAGCAGCTGCTTCGGGCCGGGCGCAACGTGCCGTGGCTCAAGATGTGCCCCTATCAGACGCCAAGTGTCCACGACCTCTACTACGCTGACCGAGTGCTTATCGACAAGACTGCCGCTTCCAAGATGGTCGAACAGTTTGCGGAGGCGAAGCGGTGATCAGCGAGATCATCATCGAGCCGGTGGTAACCGAGAAGAACAACGCGATGCGAGATGCTAACAAGTACGCGTTTCGCGTCGACGCACGCGCCAACAAGCACCAGATTCTGGCGGCAGTTCGCGATGCGTTCGACGTGCACCCCATCGGCTGCAACGTCCTGAATGTGTCGCGGAAGCCAAAGCGACTGCGCTACCGCACCACCGGCTACCGATCGGGGTGGAAGAAGGCAATCATCACCCTCCCCGCCGGCGAGACCATCTCGATCTTCGAAGGCGCCTAGGATGCCCACCAAGTCGACCAAACCGAATACACCGGGTACCCGGTACCTAACTGGGCTGGACTTCAGCGACCTGGAAGGCGACGCCCGCGAGAAGAACCTCGTGAAGGGTCTACCGGGGAAAGCGGGCAGAGGGGCCCAGGGCCGCATCAGCGTTCGCCGTCGCGGAGGCCGGCACAAGCGGCTGTACCGCGTCGTCGATTTCCGGCGCGACAAGGTGGGAGTTCCCGGGAAGGTGGCCGCCATTGGCTACGATCCGAATCGCACAGCCAACGTCGCCCTTGTTCAGTATCTCGATGGCGAGAAGCGCTACATCCTGGCCCCGCGCGGACTGAGCGTGGGCGCTACTGTCACCAGCGGGCCCGAGGCCTCGGTGGAAGTCGGCAACGCCCTGCCGCTGGAGCGGATTCCTCTGGGCATGACGGTGCACAACGTGGAACTGCAGCTCGGCCGCGGCGGGCAGCTGGCGCGGTCCGCCGGCGGGGGAGCGACTATCGTGGCGCGGGAGGGCGACTACGTCTCCCTGCGGCTTCCGTCGGGGGAGGTGCGCATGGTGTTCCACAAGTGCATGGCCACGATCGGTGAAGTGGGCAACCAGGACCATATGAATATCTCCTACGGCAAAGCCGGGCGCGCGCGATGGCTGGGCCGGAGACCGAAGGTACGCGGCGTCGTAATGAACCCCGTCGATCACCCCCATGGCGGCGGCGAGGGCAAGAGCTCGGGCGGCCGCCATCCGGTCACCCCCTGGGGAAAGCCGACCAAGGGGGCGAAGACCAGGAATCCGCGCAAGGGTAGCAGCGCGTTCATCGTCACCCGGCGGAGGGGTAGGAAGTAGTGTCGCGATCGGTCAAGAAGGGCCCGTTTATCGAGCGGAAGCTATACCAGCGCGTGCTGGCGATGGCGGGGCAGTCCAGCAAGCAGATGCTGCGCACCTACTCCCGCACCTCCACGATCATCCCGGAAATGGTGGGGCTCACCATTTCCGTCTACAATGGCAAGGCGTGGATTCCGGTGTTTGTCACAGAGAATCTGGTTGGCCACAAGCTCGGTGAATTCGCGCCGACCCGCGTGTTCCGCGGCCATGCCGGCTCCGACCGGAAGGCGGTGCGCCGATGATCGCCGCAAAGAAGGGCTACACGGCGCACGCGCGCTATATCCGCATGTCGCCGCGCAAGGTGCGGCCCATCGCCAACCAGGTGCGGCGAAAGCCGTACCCGGAGGCGATGTCGATTCTGGGCGCCATGCCCCACAAAGGCGCCATGCTGCTGGGCAAAGTGGTGAAGTCGGCGGCGGACAACGCGTTGTTTCAAAATCAGCAGCTCGACGAGGAAGCACTGTACCTACGCCACATTGAGATCAACGATGGTCCCCGCATCAAGCGCTATTGGGCGCGAGGTCGCGGTAGGGCGGACATGCTGATCAAGCCGATGTGTCACATCTCTGTGGCGGTAGAGGAGATCGCGCTTGCCGGCGACGCAGGCGCCGAATAGGGCGGGGTTGAAATGGGTCAGAAAGTAAATCCAGTTGGCGTTCGCCTCGGCATCAACCGCACCTGGCGTTCGAAGTGGTACGTCGATCCGCGCGAGTACGCCTCCACGCTGCACGAGGATCTGTCCTTGCGTCGCACCATCGAGACCTCTCCAGAGACCCGCGGCGCCGACATAGCGGACGTCGAGATCGTCCGCCATCCGCAACGAATCACCATCATCATCCACACCGGCAGGCCGGGTGTGGTCATCGGCTCGAAGGGTTCGAACATCGAACGTCTTGGGGCCAAGTTACAGAAGCTGGTCGGCAAGAAGATCCAGATCCGCATCAAGGAGATCCATCGGCCCGAGGTAACCGCTCAGCTAATCGCGATGAACGTGGCGCGCCAGCTGCGGACGAAGGCCTCCTTTCGCCGGGCGCTCAACATGGCGGTCCAGAACGCCATGCGCGCGGGTGTCCAGGGCATCAAGATCAAGATCGGCGGCCGCCTCGGCGGTTCGGAGATGTCGCGCTCGGAGGAACGCAAAGAGGGGCGTATTCCGCTCCACACGTTTCGCGCCGACATCGACTACGGCTTCGCTGTCAGCTACACCGCCATGGGTACCATTGGCGTCAAGGTGTGGGTCTTCAACGGCGAGCTGTTCGGCGGAGAGAGCAAGGACGACGCCGGTCTGCTGCTGCGCCGTCAGCGTGGCCGTGCGCCGGGCGGCGGCCCTGCGGGCCGAGAGGACTGATCTATGCTCAATCCCAAACGAGAGAAGCACCGCAAGCGGCAACGCGGGCGGCTGCGTGGCCAGGCCACACAGCGGAACGATGTCGCCTTTGGCGACTTCGGCCTGATGGCGCTGGAGCCACGGTTGGTCACCAACCGCCAGATCGAGGCCGCGCGCATCGCCATGACGCGACACGTGAAGCGTGGCGGCAAGGTGTGGATCCGCATCTTCCCCGACATGCCATACACCAAGAAACCGGCCGAGACCCGCATGGGTAAGGGCAAGGGCAATCCGGAATACTGGGTCGCTCGCGTCAAGCCCGGGACGGTGATGTTCGAGCTCGGTGGCGTGCCCCGCGACGCCGCCTCCGAGGCGCTTACGCTCGCCGGCAGCAAGCTGCCGATGAAGACGCGCATGTTGGTGCGGCGCGGGATGGACGTCTAGGAGGCTTGGATGAAGGACTCCTTCAGTGACCTCGCGTATCCGGAGCTGTTGGTGAAGCGCGAGGAGCTGCGCAAGCAGCACCGCGACGCACGTTTCAATACCGTCGTCGGTCACGTAGACAACCCGGTGCTCGCCCGCACGCTGCGCCGCAAGATCGCGCGATTGAACACCCTCGTGCATGAGTACGAGATAGGGATCCGCGTTGCGGCGGCGGAGCCGGCGACTGCGGCCGCGACCGAGTCCGAGCCGACCGAAGGCGAGGGGCAATAGATGGCAGCACCACGACGTCGCGTCCTCTCGGGCGAGGTAGTCAGCAACAAGATGGACAAGACCATCGTCGTGCGAGTCGGCCGGCGGCGGCTGCATCGTCTCTACAAGAAGTACGTAAACGTCAGCCGCAAGCTGAAGGCCCACGATCCGAACAACGAGTGCGCGATCGGCGACACCGTGCGGGTGGTCGAAAGCCGTCCGTTGAGTCGCGAGAAGCGCTGGCGGCTCCTCGAGATAGTCCAGCGCGCCGACTGAGCAGGAAGTATCGATGATCCAGATGATGACCTATCTGAATGTCGCCGATAACAGCGGGGCGAAGCGCGTGCAGTGCATCAAGGTGCTTGGCGGCTCGAAGCGCACGTCCGCGTCGGTGGGCGACACGGTGGTAGTCGCCGTCAAGCAGGCGCTGCCGCGTGGTGCGGTGAAGAAGGGTGACGTCACCCGTGCGGTCATCGTTCGCACCAAGAAGGAGCTTGGCCGCGCCGACGGTAGCTACATCCGTTTCGACGACAACGCCTGCGTTCTGGTGGACCCCGCCGGGAACCCCGCCGGCAAGCGGATCTTCGGCCCGGTGGCGCGCGAGCTGCGTGAGAAGGACTACATGAAGATCGTGTCGCTGGCTCTGGAGGTGCTGTAGTGGCCGCGCTGCGTAGTGCGCCCGCACCTCTGGTGCGCACCAAGTTCCGAGTCGGCGATCAGGTTCGGATCATCGCCGGTCGCGACAAGGGCAAAGAGGGCCGCATCCTCAGCATCGACTCGAGCAAAGGCCGGGTCGTTGTCGAGGGCCTCAACATGGTGAAGAAGGCGGTACGGCCGACGCAACAGAACCAGAAGGGTGGGCTCAGCGATGTCGAGGCCCCCCTCAATCTCAGCAACGTGATGGTGGTGTGCAAGCGCTGCGGTATCTCCAGGATAGGGTTCACGGTCAATGGCGACCAGAAGACCCGGGTGTGCCGCAAGTGTGGGGAGGAGCTGTGAGCGACGCCAAAGCGCAGTCCGCCGCAAAAGCCAAGGCCAAGACCAAGAGTGCGGCGCCCAGCGACGGCTATGTTCCCCGCCTCAAGCTGATGTTCCAGCAGAAAGTGGCTCTGGCCCTCAATGATGAGTTCCAGTACGGCTCACCGATGCAGATTCCTCGCTTGAGCAAGATCGTGGTCTCGGTGGGCGCCGGAGAGGCCGTTGACAACCGGAAGGTCCTGGAGGACGCCGGCAACGAGCTGACCCAGATCACCGGCCGCAAGTCGGTGCGCACCAAGGCGCGTCGGTCGATAGCGGCGTTCAAGATCCGCAAGGGCATGGAGATCGGTGTGATGGTTACCCTGCGCGGCGATTACATGTTCGAGTTCCTCGACCGCCTGGTCAGCGTCGCGATCCCGCGTATCAAGGACTTTCGCGGCCTCAACGGCAACGCGTTCGATGGCCGCGGCAACTACTCGATGGGAATCGACGACCAGACCATCTTCCCAGAGATCGACTACGACAAGGTAGAGAGGGTGAGTGGCATGAACATCGCCATGGTCACCACGGCGCATACCGACCGCGAGGCGCGCGCGCTGCTGGCGGGCTTGGGTATGCCGTTCGAACGGCCAGGAGAGAACTAGATGGCAAGGCGCAGCCTCATCGTCAAAGCAAACAAGAAGCCGAAGTACCCCGTGCGACACGTCAACCGCTGTCGTGTGTGCGGTCGCGCGCGTGGTTACATGCGCAAATTCGAGATCTGTCGTGTGTGTTTCCGACAGCTGGCGAGCGAGGGGAAAATCCCCGGCGTCATCAAGTCGAGCTGGTAGATGAGCGTTTCTGATCCAATTGCGGACATGCTGGCCAAGCTGCACAACGCAGCCGCCGCCGGCCACGAGAGCGTCGACATCCGCCCATCGAAGGTAAAGCTTGAGGTCATCAAGATCCTCAAGACCGAGGGCTACATCAAGAACTTCAAGAAGGCAGGGGACGCCGAGCAGTGGATGATCCGGATCTTCCTCAAGTACGACGGCGACGAGAAGCCGGTCATCCAGGGGATCAAGCGGCTGAGCAAGCCCGGTCGACGTGTGTACTCCGGCTACCGTGAGATGCCGCGCATCTTCAACGGCTTCGGCACCCTGATCGTTTCTACTTCCGCTGGGGTCACCACGGGGAAGAAGGCGCGAGATCGCAAGGTGGGCGGCGAGCTCATCTGCAGCGTCTGGTAGACAGGAGCGGCTATGTCACGGATCGGCGTACTGCCAATTCCGGTGCCCGACGGGGTGGAGCTGACCTTCCAGGGGCGTAGTGTTGCTGCGAAGGGCAAGCTTGGCGAGCTTCGGCTCGAGCTCACCGGTAGCGTCGCCGCGCAACTGGAAGACGGGGCGGTTGTCGTCTCGCGGGGCGACGAGTCCAAGCAGAGCAAGTCGCTCCACGGCCTCTACCAACGGCTGATCTCCAACATGGTCACCGGCGTGTCAGAGGGCTTTCGCAAGGTGCTGCTGATCAACGGTGTGGGATATCGAGCGGAGGTGCAGGGCAATACGCTTGCCCTCAACCTCGGGTTCTCGCAGCCGGTGGAGTACGCCATCCCCGAAGGCGCCTCGATCGAAGTGGCCGATACCACGCGGGTAACCGTGTCCGGCTGCGATCGTCAGATCGTCGGCCAGGTGGCATCGGAGATCCGCGGCTTCCGCCCGCCGGAACCCTACAAGGGCAAGGGGATTCGTTATGAGGACGAGCACGTGCGACGAAAGGCGGGCAAGACCGCGGTGTCAGCAGCATGAGCCGAGCCGCTGACAAACGGGCACGCTGGATCAGGCGCAAGCGGCACATTCGACAGAGTGTGCGCGGGACTGCCGAGCGGCCGCGCCTCACCGTGTACAAGAGCAACCGCCACACCTACGCACAGGTTATCGACGACGACGCCGGGCGCACTCTGGTCGCGGCATCCAATAGAGAGAAGGAGCTCAGTTCGCTGTCAAATGACGTTTCCGGCGCGACACAGTTGGGTGAGAGTCTCGGCAAGCGGCTGGCAGATCAGAAGATCACCACCCTCGTGTTCGATCGCAACGGCTATCCGTTTGCCGGCAAGGTGCAGGCCATAGCCGAGGGTGTGCGCAAGGCGGGTATTCGCGTATGAGCGGCCCACGAATGGGCGGCCCGCGAATGGGCGGCCCGCGAATGGGCGGCCCGCGACGCTTCAACGATCGTCGCGAGAGCGACCTCTTCGAGAAACTGGTGCGGCTCAACCGCATCGCCAAAGTGGTCAAGGGCGGGCGTCGCTTCTCCTTCTCCGCGCTGGTGGTGGTGGGAGATCGCAACGGTCGTGTCGGCTACGGGTTCGGCAAGGCCAACTACGTCGCCGACGCAATTCGCAAGAGCACGGAGCGGGCCCGACGCAACATGGTGACCGTTCCGCGGCGCAAGTCGACCGTGCCACACACCGTCAACGGCGTCTTCAAGGGTGCGAAGGTGCTCCTGAAGCCGGCGGCGCCCGGCACCGGCATCATCGCCGGCGGTCCGGTGCGAGCGGTCATGGAGGCGGCCGGTATCACTGACGTGCTCAGCAAGTCACTCGGATCGCAGAACTCCATGAACATCGTCAAGGCGGCATTCGAAGGACTCGGCGGCCTCATGGATGCGCCGACGGTGGCCGCGCGTCGCGGCAAGCCGATTCAGGAGATTTGGGGTTAGCGCCCGTGGACGAGCAACAGGCGGCCGGCGATTCGGCCGGACAGGCCGGCGCCGCGAAGGCAGCCGCTGCCGATAGCAAGCCCGACAAGAAGGCCGGCGCAAAGAAGTCGGCGACAGCGGCGAAACCCGCCAGCAAGCGCAAGCCGTCGGCCAAGGCGGGCACCAAAGCTAGGGCCGCGACCGTCCAGTTGCAGCTGGTCAGGAGCCCGATCGGTCGCTCCCCTGCGCACCGTAGGACCGTGGCGGCGCTGGGCCTGCGCAGGATAGGCCACACAATTGAGAAGCAAGTCGACCCGGCGGTGCTGGGGATGGTTCAACAAGTCCGCTACATGCTCCGCGTCGACGGACAAACCCTGACCGACGCCGGCAAAGACGCTGCAGGCGACTAGCTATCATCGTGGAGACGAGGAGAGAGGATCATGTCCACTGACGGGCCTCGCCGGCCGCACGGAGCGACCCGTCGCCGCAAGGTGCTCGGTCGCGGTGCCGGAAGCGGCAGCGGCGCCACCGCCGGCCGCGGCACCAAAGGTCAGAACGCACGCTCTGGTGGTGGCGTACGCCCCGGCTTCGAGGGCGGCCAGATGCCGCTCTTTCGTCGGGTTGCCCGGCGCGGCTTCTCGAACGTGCGCTTCCGTACCGCCACCGTTGCGCTCGGTCTCGACCAGCTGGAAGCGGCGTTCGCGGATGGCGATGTGGTGGACCAGGCCGCTCTGATCGGCAGAGGGCTGATCGCCGAGGGCGTGGACGCGGTCAAGATCCTGGCCAACGGCTCACTGACGCGCAAGCTCGAGGTGCGCCTGGGCAAGGTGTCGGCCGCGGCACGCTCGGCTATCGAAGCTGCCGGCGGTAGCGTGGTGGCGGCGAGCGAAGAGGCCCCCGCCCAGCCCAAGGCGGTGGCCGGCCCTGTGGCCGAGCCGGCTGCCGGGGACGGCGCCGCGGACGACGGCGTAGACGCGGCGGAAAGCGCCGCTCCGGCAGAGGAGCCCGATGGCTAGCAACCCCATCGTCGACATGTTCCGGATCAAGGATCTGAGGGATCGGATCCTGTTCACGATTGGCATGCTCCTGGTATTCCGCCTCGGTGCGGTGCTGCCAATCCCGGGGATCAATGTCGCCGCGCTGAGCGCCTTCTTCTCGCAGCAGCAGTCATCGGGCGCAGTGGGGATCACCGACTACTTCGATTTCTTCTCTGGCGGCGCGTTCAGCAATTTCTCGGTGTTCATGTTGGGCGTCGTCCCCTACATCACGGCGTCGATCATCATGCAGTTGCTGCTGATGGTGTTCCCCAAGCTCAAGCGCATCTCTGAGCAAGAGGGCGGCCGACGCCGGATTCAGCGCTATACCCGTATCGGGACGGTCGCTGTCTGTCTGGTGCAGTCGTTTACTGCAACACAGTTCGCAAACAGCATCCCGAACGCCATGACCATGCAGCCGGTGGCCTTCACCTTCCTATCGATGCTGACCGTTACCGCGGGCACCATCTTCCTGATGTGGGTGGGCGAGCAGATCACGCAACGCGGCATCGGCAACGGCATATCGCTGCTGATCTTTTCCGGCATCGTTGCGCGCATCCCGAACTCCCTCTGGCTGATCATCCAGCAGATCCAACGCCAGGATCTCAACCCGGTGTTCGTTATCGTCGTGTTTGGGATCTTCGTCGGCGTTATCGCCCTAATCGTCTACGAGCAACAGGGCCAGCGGAAGATTCCGGTCAACTACGCCAAGCGAGTGGTCGGGCGGAAGTTGTACGGCCCTCAGAACGCCTATCTGCCGTTCAAGATCAATCCCTCGGGCGTGATCCCGGTGATCTTCGCCTCGTCGATCCTGATCTTCCCGCTGCAGATAGCACAGAACCTTGGTAGTCGCTGGGAGTGGCTGTCACGATTGGCCGCTTGGTTGCATCCGAACGGCGCCCCCTACGTCATCGTCTACGCACTGCTAATTGTGTTCTTCGCCTACTTCTACACTCAGGCGACGTTGAACCCTATTGAGATTGCCAAGCAGATACGCGAGAATGGCGGCTCGATTAGAGGCATCAGCTCGGAGAACATGCGTGCGTACCTCACGCGGATCCTCAACCGGATCATCCTCCCGGGTGCGTTGTTCCTCGGGTTTATTGCCATCATTCCCACCATCCTGCAGGCGGTGTTCGGCTTTCCGTCTCAGGTTGCCTTCATTCTCGGCGGGACATCGCTGCTGATCATGGTGGGCGTGGACTTGGATACGATGAGTCAGATAGAGGGGCACCTGCGGATGCATCACCACGAGGGGCTGAGCAAGCGCGGCAGAATCCGCGGTAGGAACCTGTAGTCCGGATAGGCAGGCGCAAGGAGCAAGAGATGAAGGTGCGGGTAAGCGTCAAGAAGATGTGCGACAAGTGCAAAGTGATTCGCCGCCGCGGGGTGGTGCGGATTATCTGCGAGAATCCGAAGCACAAGCAGCGGCAGCGCGGCTGAGGGGGGGCGAATGGCACGAATAGCGGGCATCGACCTTCCGAACAAGCCGGTGCAGGTCGCCCTCACCTACATCTACGGCATAGGCAACACCAGTGCGCAGAAGATCTGCGCCGCCTCCGGTGTCGACGGCACGATGCGGATGAACGATGTGGCGGCGGACGATGTCGCAGCCCTCATCAAGCTCATCGACGGCGAGTACAACACGGAGGGGCGGCTGCGCACGGAAGAGGCGATGAACATCAAGCGCCTCATGGATATCGGCTGCTATCGCGGCATTCGGCACCGGCGCGGCCTGCCCGTGCACGGTCAACGGACCCGCACCAATGCGCGAATTCGAAAGGGTAAGCGCAAGACTGTGGCCGGCAAGAAGCAAGCACCATCAGCGAAGTAACGGGGATTAGCGATTGGCCAAGACCAGGAAAGGGACGAAGAAGAACGTCTCTCAAGGTAACGTCTACATTCAGGCGACCTTCAACAATACGATTGTCACCATCACCGACCTGATGGGGAACGCTCTGTCGTGGGCGTCCGCCGGTGCGCTCGGTTTCCGTGGTGCCAAGAAGTCGACACCGTTCGCGGCACAGACCACCGCCGAGACGGCCGCCAAAAAGGCGATGGAGTTCGGTCTCCAGGAAGTGAACGTGTTTGTAAAGGGCCCGGGAGGCGGCGGTGAGTCCGCGATCCGCTCTCTGGGCGCCCTCGGACTGCGTGTACGCACTATTCGCAACATCACACCCATCCCGCACAACGGCTGCCGGCCGCAGAAGAAGCGGCGGGTATAGTAGATGGGTCGTTACCTCGGTCCCTCGTGTCGGCAGTGCCGCGCGGAGGGCGTCAAGTTGTTCCTCAAGGGCGACCGATGCCACTCTCCGAAGTGCCCCATCTCCAAGCGCAAGGGTAAGCCGGGCAAGGCGCCCCGCGCGCGGATGCAGCGCGTATCCGACTACGGCGTGCAGCTGAGGGAGAAGCAGAAGGTGAAGCGGATGTACGGCATGTTCGAACGCCAGTTTCGCATCTTCTTCACCAAGGCTGCGCGCGAGCGTGGCGTAACCGGCGAGAACCTCATTCGCATGCTGGAGAAGCGGCTCGACAACATCGTGTACCGACTTCACTTCGCTGCATCGCGCAAGCAGGCGCGACAACTGGTGTCGCACGGCCACATTCTGGTGAACGGTCGGCGAGTGACGATTCCCTCCTACCTCGTTCGTGAGGCGGACAGCATCGAGGTGCACGATCGTGCCAAGCGCATGACCGTGATCAAGGATGGACTCAAAGAGTACTCGCGCTCCGGCGTGGTGCCATGGCTGGAGGTAGACCCTGACGGCATGGTCGGTACGGTCAAGGCCATCCCGCTGCGCGGCGATATCCCGGATCTCGGTGAAGTGAACGAACAGCTCATCGTCGAGCTGTACTCAAAGTGAGGCGGTAATGGCGCGAAAGAACCTTCTCAAGGGCATGAAGCGCCCGAAGGGCATTACCTTCGAGCCGAGCGACGTCGATGCGAACTTCGGCCGCTTCGTCGCGTATCCGTTCGAGCGTGGGTACGGGGTTACCATCGGCAACACGCTGCGGCGCATACTGCTCTCCTCCATCCAGGGCTACGCGGTCTCGGCGATTCGGGTTACCTCCTACGACGAAAAGGGCACGCCGCATGTGCTCTCCAGCGAGTTCGACACCATCCCACTGGTGGTGGAGGACAGTCCCGACTTCATCAACTCGCTCAAGCAGGTGAAGGTCGCGCTCGATGGCGAGATCGAAGAGAAGACGATCATGGTCGAGGTGAAGGGGCCCGGCGAGCTGACCGCCGGAGATCTGGGCGAGGACCCGCAGGTGACCGTTCTCAACCCGGAGCTGAAGCTGGCCACGCTGATGGAAGGTGCCAACCTGGCGATCGAAGTACAAATCGACCTTGGGCGTGGCTACGTGCCCGCTGAGCGCAACGAGAAGTACATCGAAGTGGTGGGCACGATCCCCGTCGACGCCATCTACTCCCCCATCCTCAAGGTCAAATACGGGGTGGAGAACACCCGCGTTGGCCACCGAACCGACTACGACAAGCTGGTTCTGGACCTGAACACCGACGGCACGGTGGCACCGGACGACGCCTTGGCCGAGGCATCCAAGATCGCCAAGGATCACTTTTCCATCTTCATCAACTTCGATGAGGACGACGGCGTGGACGAAGAGGTGGACGAGCTCGATGGCCGGCTACGGACTCTCCTGGACACGCCGGTCGAAGAGCTGGAGCTGACGGTGCGTTCGAGTAACTGCCTGCGCAACGCCAACATCCGCACCATCGGCGACCTGGTTGGCAAGACCGAGGAAGAGATCGCCAAGACACGCAACTTCGGCAAGAAGTCGTTGGACGAGATCAAGGCCAAGCTCGACGAGCGCGGGCTCAGGCTTGGCGTTACCGACTTCACGCAGCTGCGCGCCGAGATCGACGGTGCCGCGGAAGCTGCCGCAGGGCAGTCGGCGGAAGCGGCGCCTGCAGCAGTGGCCGGCGATGAAGCATAAGCAGTCCTTCAACCGCCTCGACCGCAAGGACAGCCACCGACGGTCGCTGCACAACAACATGGTCACGGCGTTGCTGCGCCACGGCCGCATTCGTACCACCAAGGCCAAGGCACTCGAGATCCGACGCACCGCGGAACGCATGATTACCCGCGCCCGGGTCGACAGTGTGCACAATCGGCGCATGATTGCGCGCCGGATTCACGATAGCGCCGTACTGGCTAAGCTATTCGGCACCATCGCGGAGCGGTTTCGTACTCGTCCGGGCGGCTATACCAGGCTGCTGAAGCTGGGGCCTCGGTATGGCGACGCAAGTGAGATGGTCATCCTGGAGCTCCTGCAGGACGGCGACGAGGCCACCCCGGCCCCGACACGAAAGGCCGCGGAAGCCAAGGGCAGTGACACCGCGCCGGCTCCCGATCCCGCCGCCGACGCTGCTCCCGACCTCGGCGC
This sequence comes from uncultured Spirochaetaceae bacterium, assembly GCA_913043885.1. Classification (GTDB taxonomy): domain Bacteria; phylum Spirochaetota; class Spirochaetia; order SZUA-6; family Bin103; genus Bin103. The sequence goes on from CAJWOB010000020.1 coordinate 15,571, forward strand.
CGCTGACCCTGGCGCCGGGAGAATCGGCCCTGATTCCCACCGGGCTGTCGATTTATATCGAAGACGCCGGCCTGGCGGGCATGATCCTGCCGCGCAGTGGTCTGGGGCACAAGCATGGCATTGTGTTGGGCAACCTGGTCGGCCT
>CAJWOB010000021.1 GCA_913043885.1 uncultured Spirochaetaceae bacterium
GACGCGTCTGAGTCGAACCATGCCTTGAGCTCCTTCATGCCCGTGTCCAGATCCATCTTCGGGGAGTATCCCAGCTCCTGTCGGGCCCGGTCGATGCGGAAGCTGTGGTCGGGGCGGCTGACGTAGCGCACGGCCGAGGGGGTGAAGAGCGGGGGCTTGCCGAGCGCGCGGGCGCCCGCGGCCACGGCGGTCGCCACGGCGAGGGCCAGGGGTCGCGGCAGCGAGCGGGCCTTCAGGTCGATGCCGGCGGCGTTGGCCAGGCGCGCCCCATCCATGTGCAGCTTGAGGCCGTGCTCGTGGGCGGTGTCGGCGATGGCGCGTATCTCTTCAGGACGGTACACCGTGCACTTCTCGGTTGCCTGAGTTATCGACACGGCGGCCGGATTCCCGGAATGGGGGTCGTGGCCGCTGCGCACCTGCTCGGCGATCTGCCGTGGCGCAATCCTGCCGTGATCGTCCTGCAGGCCGATCAGCTTGGCGCCGGTAAGACGCTCCGGTGCACCGCACTCGGACATGAACACGTGTGAGTCGCTGGAGCAGATGATGACGTCGCCGCTGCGGGTAACCGCCTGCAGCGCGATGACGTTGGCTGCCGAGCCGGCAAACACCAGAAACGGCTGCGCGCGGTCGCCGAGCTCGCTACGGAACAGTTCCTCCGCCTCGGCGGTGTAGGCGTCGGCCCCGTAGCCCATTACGCAGCCATCGTTCGCGTCGACCACGGCCTGCAGCACGTCGGGGTGAGCGCCGGCGGTGTTGTCGCTGGCGAAGGAGATCCTACTGGGTGTGTCGACCGCCATCAGCGGTCAGACTGCATACACGTCCATCTGCGTCAAGTCGATCGGGCTGCCGAGAAACAGCGACACGAACCCGCCTTCGGAGACGGCATCGCCCTCGCTGTCCAGTCCCCCTTCCTCCAGTATCAACATCAGCGGGTTGGCCGCGTCCTGCTGCGCGCGATACTCGACGGCGATGACCGGGACGCGGTGGCCACCCGGCTCCTCCACCTCGCCGTAGCGGGGCCCGCCACTGGCTACGAAGTCGAGCTCCCGCTCTTCGCCACCGTCGTCGATCGGTGGCACGTCGGGGCGGGTGGCGTAGTCCAGCTCGTAGGGGACGAAGTCGTCGAGATTGGGTGGCTCGGCGAAGAGCCAGGCAAACCCGGCGTCGAGCAGTGCCGCCCGGGTACCCGGCTCGAACCCGTCGGGTCGGTAGTAGATCCGGAGCTCGGGGCGCCCGCCTCCCCCCGTAGCGCCGAGCACCGCCACCAGGTGGTGGGTGACGCTAGCCGCCTCGATGTCGAACAGCAGGTACTCGCCCACGACGCTGTGGTGGTCGCCGCTGCCGGCGGCAAAGAACCGGTAGTGGCGGCGGGCTACGACCTCATAGTTGACGCCATCAGCCTCGGCGTGCGCCTCCTTCAGCGCCTGGAAGTCGCGCAACACCACCGAGCTGCCTACCGGCAGCTGCCGCCAGTAGTCGCCCTCCGCCGGGTCGTGAGACCGTGGTGGCTCGCTATCCCGCCGCCTGGAGTCGCGGCGCCAACGGCCTATCACGGCAGGCTAGTCGTCGTAGTACCTGGTGGAGCCCCGGCTGGCCGCCGAGCGGACGAACAGGTACAAGGCGACGATGATGCCGATGAGCAGGATGCCGGTCCAAAACCCGCCCGAATAGCCGCCGACATAGGCCCCGGGTGCGGCGCCATAGTAGTAGTGGTTGCGGCTCATCAACACGCTGAGCACCGCCGCATCCGCCATGGCGCTGTAGAGAAGCCACCGCCCGCCCATGAAGTAGCCGTAGCCGCCGAGACCGGCGTTATAGTTGACGTTGACCGTCTGGCCATTCACCCGGGTCGTCTGCGGGATGTGGCTCGGCCGCGTGCTCGGCTGACTGGCGTATTTCGACGGATACTGCGAGGCGTTGCGCTGCCGAAAGGCCGACTCGGCCTGGGACCGGCTCTGGAACGTGGTTCCCTGCTGACGCGACCGATTGTAGTTGCTCTGGCTTACCCCGCGCGTGTTGGAGCGCGCCGTTGCGGTGGAGGCGCGGCTGCCGGACAGCGATCGCCGTGAGCTGGACCTGCTGAACGAGCGCGACGAGCCGAGCGACCGCGAGGAGGAGAAGGAGCGGGAGAACGACCGACCGCTGAATCCGCCGAAGCGCCGTGCGAAGGCATCCTCGGCCACCAGGAACAGGGTGAGGGCCGCGGCGATGGCTACCACCACCCGCCGTCGGCGGGCGGCAAGGACGCGGCTGGCGCTTCTCTCCATTACAGCGTCTCCACCGGAATCAACGGCGCCGCGCCGGGATCGGAGGCGGCGCCGAACATCAGCGCGATGGCCAACAGGGTCGCGGCGGCTACGGCGGCGGCGGCGATGTTCTTCTTGTCGGCCACCTCGCTGGCGAGGCGGGCCTTGGGCAGGAACACCCGGTCGGCGATAACGCGTCCGATCACCAGCAGAATGAGCCCGGACACGGCGATGAGGGCCGTTATCAACAGCTCGGGGCCGAGATCGTTGCCGGCGCCGCTCACCGCGGTCTTGATGATGAGGCCCTGGGCAACCAGGAAGGCGCCGAAGCTGACGCCCACCGCAGGGTTGTGCTGATTCTCGATGAGGTCGTGGACGTCGTAGCGGGTAATCGCCTGGAACACCAGGCCATCGATCACCAGGATCGCCTGGCCGACCGCCCAGTAGATGAGTATGTCGCGGACTAGCCCTCCGTAGCCGTCGCTCTGGCCACTCATCACTCCCGCCAGGATGAGCCCGGTGGCCACGCTGGTGCCGGCCACCACCCAGCCGGTGCCGATGTTCTTCTCCTCGGCCAGCTCCTTGCGCACCAGGAAAGAGTGGAGGATGAGCTTGTCGTTGATCAGCATGCTGGCTCGTACCAGCACGATGCCGAGCCCGCCGGAGATAGCGATACCCAGCAGCGCGTCGCCGAGATTGCCGCCGGCACCGCGCACCGTCGCCGCCAGCACGAACGCCAGCCCGACCAGGTAGCCGGCGAAGCTGACGCCGACCGCAGGGTTCTGCGCCTCGGCCACCTCCCGGTCGATGTCGTAACGGGTGGTGAGGTTGTAGAACAGCTTGCCGACGAACAGCAGAACCAGCCCGGCGGCGAAGTAGGGTAGGTTCTCTACGATGAACTCCAAGGTGCCGGAAAACGCGTTCATGCGGTGGTACTCCTTCGCCGGGCGGGGCCGCTCGACGCTACGTCTGTCGCCCAAATATATGCCGCGCCTCCGTGGGCGCCAAACGCGGCGCGAAGCGTTCGGGACCGGCGATGGATAGCCCAGAGGGGTTCCGTAGGCGCGTCTACGAGACGCTGGAGAAGGCCCGCGACGACGATCCGCTGTCGTCGGCGTTCGACGCGTTCATCATCGTCGTCATCCTGGCGAACATGGCGGCAGTGGTGCTGGAGTCGTTTCCGGCGCTGGGGCAACGTTACGCGGACGCCTTCCGCGCCTTCGAAGTGGCCTCCGTAGCGGTGTTCTCCATGGAGCACCTGTTGCGGCTGTGGACCTGCGACTACCTGCGCCCCGACTCGCCCAAGCTGGTGGCGGTAGGGCGCTTCCTCATCTCCCCGATTGGGTTGATCGATCTGGCTGCCGTGCTGCCGTTCTATCTTCCTCTACTGATACCGATGGACCTGCGTTTCGTGCGCATGCTGCGTCTGGTCCGCTTTCTGCGCCTGTTCAAGCTGAGTCGCTACGCGCGGTCAGTGGCGATCGTTGGCCAGGTGCTCAGACGGCGTCGCGACGAGCTGCTGGTAACGGTGCTGCTGACGGTGATTCTGCTGCTTATCGCCTCCACGCTCATGTTCTATATCGAGAGTGACGTGCAGCCGGACGCGTTCCCCAACATCCTCGCCTCGCTGTGGTGGGCGGTAGCGACCCTCACCACCATCGGCTACGGCGACGTGTTTCCGGTCACTGGCTGGGGGCGGCTGCTCAGCGGCATCATCGCGGTTCTGGGGATCGGCCTGGTGGCGCTACCCACGGATATCCTCAGCGGCGGCTTTATCGAGGAGCTGTCGCGCCGCCGGCGTCAGCGGGCCGAAGCTGCAACGGCCGCTGCGACGGGCGCCGCTACTGCGGCCACCCACTACCCACACTGTGGGAAGGCGCTGAACCTAGCGGATCTTCACCAGCGCCACGACGAACACCATGGTGATGGTGAGCTGGAGTAGCGCGAACCGAACCAGCACTTGAGAGTTGGACCAGCCGCTGTTGTGGCGGACGTGGTCGTGGAGCGGGAAGCGCACGTTCTTGAAGATGCTGATGCGGGCGAAGCGCAGCAGCGCCACCTTCAGCAGACCGGTGCCGCCGTTGAACAACAGGACGCCGGAGACGATGAACAGCATGAAGGGATTGCCGCTCGCTATCACCAGCACCCCGGTAAGCAGGCCGACCGCTCGCGAGCCGGCGTCGCCCATGAGTAGCTGGCTGGGGTAGGCGTTGTACCAAAGGTAGCCGATAAGGCAGCCGACCATGGTAAACGCCGAGATCGCCCACGATGCGCCGTTCGCATAGTGAGGCAGCAACAGGTAGCTGGAGATGTCTTCGTGACCGAGTACGAAGTAGAGCATGCCGCCGAGAGTGACCAGTGCCAGCGACGACAGGCTTCCCGACAGGCCATCGACGCCGTCGGTGCAGTTAGTGGCGTTGATGGCCAGCCAGATGAGACCGGTCGCCACCGGGACGCAGATCCACGCGCTCACTGCAATGGGGTCGGCGGTAAAGGGCAGCCAGATCTGCACGCCGTTGCGACACAGCAGCATGGCGGCGCCAAACGACAGCACGATATCGGTGGCGGCGAGCGTGTACTCAGACAGGTCGCGGCGGTCGTCCCAATAGCCGGCTAGCATCGCCAGCAGCACCAGTGCCAGCACGCCGGCGTGCTCCAGGCTCCAGGGGACCGTGAGCAGCGCCACCACCAGGTAGATGATGACGAACACCAGGCCGGCACTCGTTGGTTTGCCCACGGCAGCCTCGTTGGCGACGGCAAACTCGCGGCCCTTGTCGCGGGGTAGCCGGGCGGTAAAACGGGGCAGGAGGATCCAGCTGCCCAGGCCGGACAGCACTATCGCCGCACTCGCCAGGAAGATATGCGAAGTCAGCAGGCGAAACGGTCCATAGTAGGACTCCAACGCCTCACCCAGCAGGAAGAGCACCTTCGCGAAACGTAGCGGAGCGACAACTAGCGGTCAAACGGTCGCGATCGACTGCGCAGCGGCCGCGCCAGGTCGCCCCCGACCGTCTCGGTCGGGCCGCCACCCGCTTCGGTCGGGCCCGCTTTCCCTTTTTCTCCAGACGGGGTATCAACATGCCTTCCTCTCATAACAGGAGGCGATGTTGCCAGAGCAGGTTCGCCACAACTGCGGTGTCGCAGTCACGCACACGCTCCACGACGCGTACGCATTCATCAAGTCGCTGCAGCATCGTGGGCGGGATGCCGTCGGCATCGCGGCGGTGGGCAACGGCACCATCGACGTGGTCAAGTGGATCGGCAAGGTCGAGACCGTCGATCTGGTCGATCTGCACAAGCTGCTGCCCAGCCCCAATTACCACACCTATCTCGCCCACGTCCGCTACGCGACCAAGGGGAGCAAGCGCGAGCTCCTGGCCGATGCCCACCCGCACGTCATAGGCGGCGACGCCCACGACTACGGCAGCCACCACATCATCCGCGGCTGCGAGGCGGCGGCCATTCACAATGGGCACATTGAGGACCTCTTTCTGCAGCATCCCGATGCCGACTCCGGAGCCGAGTCCGGCGCCGCGCCGCTCCTGCCGACGTCGAGCTGCGACACCGAGCGGCTGCTCCATCTCTACCGCCAGGTCGGTGAGCGCGAGGTGCTGCGCCGCGTGCCCGGGGCTTACCTGGTCGCCATCGCCGACGCGCGCAACGATCACGTCATCGTGTTGCGCGACCGCACCGGCATTCGCCCCGCTGTGCTAGGTCTCAAGGACGGCAAGCACGTGGTCGCCTCCGAGGACATCGCGCTGCGCAAGAATGGCGCCGACTTCATAGAAGATCTGGATCTCGGCTCCGTGTATCGCCTCGCCGCCGACGGCGATTACGAGAAGGAGCTTGTGGTCGAACCGGCGCCCGCCCACTGCTTTTTCGAGTGGAACTACATCGCCGACCGCGATTCGATTGTCGAGGGCCTGTACGTCAAGAAGCTGCGCCGTGCCCTCGGCGAGATGCTGGCCGAGGAGCTAGACCTCGATAGCATCGACTACATCAGCTACTTCCCGCGGGCGCCGGAGGACGCGGCCCGTGGCATGGTGCGTGCTTCGGGCAAGCAGTTCCGGCCGCTGTTCTACAAGCTACGGGGTGAGCGCGCGTTCCAGGGCCCGACCCCCGGAGAGCGCGCGGAATCGATCTCCACCAACATCTACCTCATCCCCGACCTGGTCCCGGCCATCGACGGCCGGCGCCTCCTGGTGGTCGACGACAGCATCGTCCGTGGCAACAACATGCGTCACGAGCGCGTGCTGCTGAGCAAAGTAGGGATAGGTGGTGCCACCAAGGCGCTGTACACCCCCCCGATCGGGGTAGCAGGGGAGGATGGCGTCGAGCGTGGCTGCCTGTTCGGCATCGACATGCCGCCCGACGACGACTTCTACGCCCGCGGTCGCACGCTGGAGGAGATGCGGGACGACGAGGAGGGCAGCATCGTCTACCTGACCGTCGACGGTATGCTCGAGGCATTCGAGCGCCTGGGCATGCCGCGGTCGCGGTTGTGCACCTACTGCATCGGTGGGCCGCACCCCTACGCCGCCATCCCTGACCTCGAGCTGCCACAGCGCTCGGCGCCGGCGGGGGCTGGGGCCTAGCCGGCTGGCGCCTGCGCCTAGCGGGCGGAGCGGCCCTACAACGCCAGCGCCAACTGGCCGGCGAACAGGAAGTCGGAGTCGTCGTCGCTTGGCCCGCTTCGCAGGCTGATCTGCGTCACCAACTTGATAATGGCGCCGGGCGCCAGCGGGAAGCCAAGCGCCGGCTCGAAGCGGTGCACGTGGTAGTCCCAGGGTCGCTGCGTGCCGTCCACCTCGATGCTGTCGAAGTAGAGCAGGCCCAGGTACCACCAGTCGAACAGGTCCCACTGCGCCTCGGCATAGCCACCCCACATGCCGAGGGTGCCCTCGTCCAGGTGGGGTACCTGCCACCAGTTGCGGATCGCCTCCGGGTAGACCCGAAGCTGCTGCCACTCCAGCGAGACGTCGGTGCCCAGCACGATCTGCTGATAGCCGGTGAACGCCGCGGGCGCGACGCCGGTGGCATCTGCCTGCAGGTAGGGCCCATAGCTCGCGGAAAGCCCCACCCGTAGCAGGTCGAACCGCTGGTCGCCGCCAGTTACGCCTACCCGCCCCACGTAGCTGAGCGCGCCATTGGAGGCCGACTTGGGCTTGGAGACCGCGGAGGTGGTGGCGCCGAAGGCGTACTCGATGGCGCTCAGCTCATTGGTGGGGATTGCGCCGAAGACCACGGCGCCGTTGGCCCAGCACGCGTCGTAGAGGCAGGGCAGACCACGGTCGCGGAAGCCGTCGTCGATGGTGCGCTGCGCCAGCTGGCCACTGGCGTCGGCCGGCACGGCCTGTCCCTGGGCAGCCGTGTGCTAGCCGTAGATAAGCGGCGTGCCGATTACCGGGTTTACGTCGGAGTAGGTGCGAGCGGCGAAGGTGCCGAACGGTGTTGGGATATTGCCGATCTCGAGGTTGACCACACCGTCGCCAATCAGGTCGATCCAGTCGACGAACGCGCCGTCCAGCCGGGGCGGCCCCTCGCTGTCGAGGAGCAGGTTCGCAGAGACAAACAGGTTGCCGAGATTGCCGTCGAGGAACAGCCGCGCCCGCAGCGGGCTGAAAGGTCCGCCACCGAGATTGATGGTATTGCTGTCGTTGACCTGGTCGTCGGGGAGGAACGCGGCGCTGGCCACCACGTCGACCACCGTCCCTATCCCCAGGCCGATATCCTGGCCACCCGCGGCCACCGTGGCGCCCGCCAGCAGCAGGGCTCCTGCAACGCGCGGCGACGATGGTAGAGGAGCCCCCAACGGCACGCAACTTGACCGGCGGCGGTCGCGTGGATGGTCGGTGGGGCGGGTGTTACCCTAGTCGCATGTTGCGTGGGCGCGTCCGATCGACCGCCACCACTGCGATGCTGTCGGCGTTGCTACAGGCGTTGCTGGTGGTGGCGCCGCTGACCGCACAGGAGGCGTCGAACACCGGCGTACCCGCCGACATCGACCTCGTGGCCGATCCGCTCGTGCTGCTGCTGTCGGTCCCAGTGGTGGCAGAGGCGCAGAACACCCTGGTAGAGAGCATCGTCGCCGACGCGATGGAGCTCGAGCTTCAGCGCCAAGGCGTCGCCGTGGTTAGCGTGGACCGGGCCGCTGTCGGTGGCGCCCTGCCCACCGACTTTGCCGACTCGGCGCTGGCCGACGCAGCGGAGCAGATGGGAGCTGCTGCCGGTGCTGGCTTCGTGGTCGCAGTGGTCTACGAGCTGGCCGGGCGCGAGGTCACCCTCGACAGCGGGTGGTTGAATCGCCTCGACGGGGTGGTTACCGCCGCTGGCCAGCGGCAGGGCGCCATAGACCTTGGCTTCGATTCGATGGCGGTCGACATCGTGAACCAATTCCTGCGCCAGGCGGCACCGAGCATTGCGCGCTTCGGCGCGCAGCCGGACTCCGTCCCCGCTACCACGAGTGTGGCGGCAGCCGATGTTGGTGGCACTGAGGGCGCGGGCCCGGCAGACGGTGCCGTCGCCGGGGCGAGCGGCGCTGCAGCGCCCGGGGTCGCGGAGCCGGAGCTGCCACTGGCCATCCCGCGACAGCCGCTACAGATCGGAACGCTGGTAAGCGCCCTGGTTCCCGCTGACGTCGCCGCCACCGACTTCGGGCTCGGTGTCGTCCCGTCGCTGTACCTCTCGTGGGAGTATCCACTGGCCGGAGGTATTCTGGGACTTGGCCTGGCGGTGCCGGTGCAGGTATTCCGTGCCAGCGGCCTCTTCGCGCAGGCGTGGGGGACCATTACGGCGGCGGCGGCCGAGGCGCGTTACGCCATCCCCGGCCCAGGCGGCCTCTCGTTCTACGCCCGCGTGCAAGCGGGGCCGGCGTTGTTCGTCCTCTCCCTCGACTTCGATCCACCGGCGATTAAGACCGCTCCTTACGTAGCGGCGGGCGGCGGCGGCGGATTCGCGCTCGGCGAGGCGTTGGCAGTCGGTCTGGATGTCGGCTACGCGGCGACGTGGGACATCGACGATGAGGATCCGGATCAAACCATCGTGCTGGGTGGTCTTACCGCTGGCCTGTTTGTGAGCGTCACGTTCTAACCGCCGCGGCGACGGCCTACCAGCGCCGACCTCATCGAGCGCCGAGGCAGCCCCCTCGTCCCGACAGCGCGCGTCAGTTGCCCAGCAGCTCTTCGAGCTGGGCGCCCACCTGGGACAGGATCTCGGCCTGTCCTTCGCGGCGCTGCTCGGCTGCGAGCTCGTCGAGGTATCGGTCCATGGCGTCGTAGACGCCTGGGTTCGCCTCCGACACCGCTGGCGAGCCGATGATGCGTCGAATCAGCAGCCGGGTCTGCAGCAGCGCAAGCAACTCGTCGTCGCTGGCGCGCTGCGACTCGATCTGGTCCTTCAGGCTGCTGAGCCGATTGCGGGTGCCGGACACCCGCTGCACCAGCTGCGTGCGAGCGCGTTGCGCCTGCGCGGCTGTGCTCTCGGCGGCGGCAAGGTCCGTCGCCGCCTGCTGCGCCGCCCGCTCTGCGGCGGCCTGCGCTACTCGCGCATCGGCCAGCTCGCTACGCGCTTCATCGAGTGCCGCCAGCGAGGCGCCGCCGCGGCTCTCCAGGGTCTGCTGAAGCGACGCCACCTCTTCGGCCAACGCCACCTCCCGCTCGCTGGCGGTGGCGAGCTCAGCCTGGGCGGTGGCGAGGTCCGCCTCCGCGGCGGCCACCGATGCAGCGGCGCTTTCGATCTCGGCGTTGGCCGCCGCCAGGTCGCTGTTCGCGGTTTCCAGGGCCGCGCTGGCGATGTCCAGCTCAGCGCGGGTGTCGTCGAGGCTGCCGCTGGTGGTGTCGAGTTGTGTCTGCACCTGTTGCACCTGCGCCAGCGCGGCATCGCGCTCCGCCTCCAGCGCCGCCAGGCGGTCGGCGGCGGCGACGGCGTCCGAGTCGCCGCTCTCGCGCAGCCGCTCGGCCTCGTCCGCGAGCTGCTGGTTCTGCTCGCTCAGCTGCTGGTTCTGCTCCGCCAATGCCTGCTCGCGCCCGCCGGCGTCCACCAACTGGGTGTCGAAGTCGGCAACCAGGGCATCGACCGCCGCGCGAACGCCGCCGAGGCCGCGCTCGACGTGGGAGCCTGCGGGAAAGCTGCTGAGCGCCTGCAGGTAGGCCGCCAGCGCATCTTGGACCGCGCCTGCCTCCAGCTGCACATCCGAGGCATCGAGCGCTGCCAGGGCTGCCGGCACCACCGGCGGGCCGGCGGTGTTGGCGCCTGCTTCGGCGATCCGCGCTACCGTCCGGTCGACCACAGCGGGATCCAGGGGTGCCTGGCCCCCATCCCCAGCTGCATCCGCCGGCGAGGTGGCAAACGCCTGCAGCGCCTGGGCATAGTTGGTCAGCGCTGCCGGGTAATCGCCGGCCACGAACGCGGTGTCGCCCCGCGCCAGGAGCTCGCCAACCTCGGCGCTGCGCTCGCTAAACGCGAGCTGCGAGTCGATCTCCTGCACGCGGTCCAGCGCCTCGGCCAACGTCGGCACCCGGTCGATTGCCTGCTCGTAGGAGGTGCGCGCCGTCGCCACGTCGCCGGCGGCGAACGCCTCGCCGGCGTCGGTGGTGAGCGCGGTAACCGAGTCGAGGATATTCGCTGCGGCCAGGAGCGAGGAGGTGTCCGCCTGCGCGACGCGCTCCTCGTTGTCGATGAGCTGGCCGAGCGAGGAGATGATGAAGTCGTCCACCGGCTTACGCTCGGCGACGGTGGCCAGCGAACGAATCGCCGCCTGGTCCAGGTAGTCGGCCAGGTTGCGGAGAGTCAGCCGCGCACCCTGGTAGTCGGCCGCGCGCAGCTGGGCGTTCACGGAGCCGTAGAGGCTGAGGATCTGGTCGTTGACCAGCTGCTCGCGGTCCCGTTCCGCCTGAATACGGTCCAGCTCTGCCCCTATCTCCGTGCGCTCCGCCTCGATGCTCTCGGCCTCGGCGCGTAGCTCCTGCTCACGCGCGGCCTGCTCCGCCTCCACCGCGGCCCGCTCGGCCTCCGCGGCTGCCAACTGCTGTTCGGTCTCTCGCTGCAGCTGCTCGATGCGGGCTTGCTCGGCGGCCAGCTGCTCGTCGAAGCTGGCGCGCAGCGCGCCCAGCTGCTGGTCCAACTCCGCGCTGCGTGCCTGTTCGAGCGCAGCCAACTGGGTGTCGATGTCAGCTACCGAGACCCCCTGGTCCCGCAAGCGCGCGCGCTCGGCCTCCAGCTCGGCGTCGACCTGCGCACGGATCTCCGCTTCTCGTTCCGCCACCCGTTCGTCAGCGTTGGCGATGAGCTCGTCACGTTCGCGGTTCAGATCGGCCAGGAGATTTTGCGCGTTGGCGATCTCCTGATCCTTCTCCGCCAGCTCGGCCTCGGTTTCCTGCCGCAACTGCGCCAGCAGCAGACCCTCGGTGCTCTCCAGGGCGGCGGCACCGGTGGTAATGCCCTCTTCGGCGCTGTTGAAGAAGGCGGAGAACGCCACTGCTGCTGTGCCGACCAGTGCCAACGCCGCAGCATTGATGAGGATGGGTAGCGTGGCACCGTTGCGTCGCGGGACGAACGAGAAGGTCTCGGTGCCCACCTCGAGGCGGTTGCCCTCGACGATCTCGTTGAGCTCTTCGAGGATCTCGCGTCGCTCGTCTTCGCTGACGTTGGCGTCGTCGCCGAGCTCCTCGGGGGCAGTGAGGGTCGCATCGACCGTGCCACCCGGATCGTCCTCTCCCGGCCGCACCAGGTGCAGGTGCTCCCGCTCCTGTTGCAGGCGGCGGATGTGGTCGTACAGGCTGCTCATCGGCGGTGAGCGGAGCTCCTCGGCTCCATCATCGGCGCCGGCGACGATAACATTGACGCACCCCAGCCAGGTCCGAGCGGTTGGTGCAGGGAATTGGCCGCCGCGCCGACACTACTAAGGTAGAAGCATAGCGAGAATGAGCCTCAGATCATGAATATTCGAGGCAAGATAATCCTCATCGTGCTTCCGCTGATCATCGCACCACTGGTGGTTACCGGCATCGCTTCGAGCCTGGCGGCCCGTAACGGCATCACCGGTATCGCCACCGAGTTCCTGCGATTCAAGGCGGAGCAGCTGACCAACTACGCGGTTGGCCAGTTCAATCTTCTGCAGGAGGCGGGGCTCGGCAACGACGCGGAATTCATCGATGCATCGAAGTCGGCGGTGGCGTCGTTTGCCCGCGGCCTGGTTCGCAGCGCCACCGAGGTAATCGTCGCCCTCGACGACCAGGGCGTGGTGGTAATGTCCACGGATCCCTCCGTGGAGGCGCTGGCAACGGAGCAGGCTGCCCTTGCCGAGCTGGCGCAGGCGGCGGAGCAGGGCTGGCAATCAGTTCGCTTCGGCGGCCAGGACCGGGTGGCGCAGTCGGCGAGTTTCGGGCCGTTCGGCTGGTATCTGCTGGTAAGCGAGCGACGCGACAACTTCTACGAGTCGATCAACCGCATCCTGGTGCAGACCGGCGTCATCCTCGGTGGCGCCATCGCGCTGGCGATCATCCTGCTGTTCATCTTCACCAATCTGCTGACCAACCCGTTACGGCGGGTGGTGGGCGCCATGCGCGACATCATCACCAGCAGCGACCTGTCGCAGCGGGTCGAGGTGGAGTTTCGGGACGAGACCGGCCAGCTCGGCCACACCTTCAACCTGATGACCGGCGAGCTGGACAAGGCGCAGCAGCAGATCAAGTCCTACGCGCTCGGTCAGGTGATGGCCAAGCGACGCGAGGCGAAGATCCGCAACATCTTCCAGAAGTACGTGCCGAAGGACGTGATCGATCAGTTCGAGCGGGCGCCGGAATCGATGTTGGTCGGTGAGGATCGCATCCTGGCCATCCTGTTCTCGGACATCCGCAGCTTCACCACGATTTCGGAGAGCATGCGTCCCGACGAGATGGTGGAGTCGCTCAACCACTACTTCGAGGCGATGGTGGACATCATCACGGCGCGCAACGGCATCGTCGACAAGTACATCGGCGACGCCATCATGGCGTTCTACGGCGCCCCGGTGCGGCACAAGAACGACGCCGAGCAGGCGGTGCGATCGGGCCTGGAGATGATCGCCGCGCTGGACGACTTCAACGTGTGGCAGCGCCAGAAGAAGCGGCAGGAATTCCACATCGGCGTCGGCATCAACTACGGCGCGGTAACCGTCGGCAACATCGGGTCGGAGAAGAAGATGGACTACACCGTCATCGGCGACTCGGTGAACCTGGCCTCGCGCCTGGAAGGGCTGACCAAGAAGTACCAGCAGTCGTTGGTGGTATCTGAGTCCGTCCGCCACTACGTGTCGGACACGGTGCCGTGCCGGCTGCTCGACCGCGTCATCGTCAAGGGTAAGAGCACCGCCACCGGGCTCTACGCACCCAAGAGCAGCCTGGCCGGGGACGAGGAGCAGGCCTGGGAGATGCACGACCGTGCCTGCGAGGCGTTCTACGGGGGCGAGTTCGACAAGGCGCGAAAGTTCTTCGAGACGGTGCAGCAGCTGCTGCCCGGCGACGTGGTGTCAGAAGGTTATCTGACCCGCACCAAGGAGCTCATCGCCAACCCACCCGGCCCGGATTGGGACGGCGCGACCCTGATGACCGAGAAGTAACTGGCCGAATCGCTGGCGCGATTCGCCCGCCGAACAGCGCCGCCGTTCGGCTTGGCACGCGGCGGACGACGTTGCGCCATACTTCGGCGGCCGCGGGCAGGCTAACACCGCGGCGACCACCCGCGCATACTGCTCGTGCGTGACGGGGAGCCGGGTGGTGAGCATTCTCGACGATCCGGAGCGCGGCAGCTGGGTGGACGTTCAGGTGGCTCTTCTTGCCACGAGCGAGGCAGACGCCCTTCTCTCATCGCTGCTCGAGCTAGGCTGGCAGCGCCCGCCGATTCGCGGGGTGCGAATTCGACAGCGTGCTGGCCACCTACTACCCGGACCGCGACGCAGGCGTTGGCTGACACGACGATGAGGACTATCCGGGGGCTAACCGCTGGCCAATCGCCCTGATATCGCTGGGCGCCACCCGCCGGCTCGCATTTCACGTCAAAGGTGGCACGGGGAAGGCCAAGCACGTCGATCTGGAGAACGGTTCGCTGTTGCTGATGGGAGGCGAGACGCAGCGGCACTACCAACACGCGGTCCGTCCCACATCGGGGGCGGTAGGCCCACGGGTGAGCCTCAGCTTTCGTCGCTTCCAGCCACGCTAGCGAGGGCGGTCGGCGGCGGACGCCGGGAGACCGCCGTCCGGGACCGCCCCGCCCGTCGGCGGCGTTGGGTGCGTCCATCGGCCGAATGTAGCTGCGAGTGGCAGGGACGCCCGGCGTGCGCAGCTGTGCCAGCACCGCCTCGACCACCTGGCGGCACTGGGCAACGGTGATACGTAGCTGGCGCTGCAACGAGATCTCCTCACGCACGCGCCCGCCCTTGGCGGGGGAGAGGTGGATGAACACGCGATCGCGCTCGCTCTCCTCCATATGGGTCATGGCTATGGATAGCTCGCGATCGCTCAGCCGCATCAGCGTGTTCTGCGCACCCGCCGGCCCGAGCGCCTTGATGAGCGCCAGCAGCCGCTGCACTCCATCGGGTGCGCCCGGCATCAGACTGCCGCGCTACGGTTGGTGGAGCTCGATACCTGGGTGGACCGTCGCGGCGGAGAACCACAGCGCCGTGGTCGACGCCACCGGCTGTAGTTGGGTGCCGGCGAGCGGTCCGCTTTCGGCGCGGCCGGCGAAGCTCCACACACTACCGGTTGCTTCGTCCACATAGCGATCGTCTCGGACGGTAAACGTCATGGTAGCAGGTCCGTCGGTGCGGTCGAACACCGCACCAGACGGGCCTCTGGGCTCGGTGAGCACCACGATCGGCCGCCCCGCCACCGAGGCGTTGATGGCCCCTCGCTCCGTTGCTGCCGGGACGAAGGCGGTCACCCGGTCACCGTAACCCACCACCTTGGTGCTGGCGCGGAGCCTGGTGTCCACCAGCTCCGGGTCGACGGGGAAGGCGAAGCGGTCGGAATCCAGGAACGCGGCGTACCCGTCGAAGGACGAGCCCTGGTAGTCGCTGCCCAAGCCGGTATCGCGCGACAGTACCAGGGTGTGGGGATGTGCGGTGCGCCACTCCTGCCAGGTGGTGGTGATGCTCGGCAACGGCTCCATGCTCTGGCCGCTCAACGTGCCGACGATCGCCTGGCCGGCTACCTGCCACCAGTAGCTGCCGGTCTGGTAGTCCAGCATCACCATGTCGGACTGATAGAGCGCGCTAGTGTTGCCGAACACCAGCTCCCGGCCACCAAGCCGGCGGTCGAAGACGACGGCGCTGAAGCACAGAGGATAGAACGAGATCAGCACCGGGCGGCCGCCGAGGCGATCGTTG
>CAJWOB010000022.1 GCA_913043885.1 uncultured Spirochaetaceae bacterium
CGTGGCGACGTCGAGGTCACCATCATGATCGATGTCGGCCGATGCGACGCCGACCCCGTAATGGGTATCGATCCCGGAGTGGTAGATATCAAAATCGAAGGTGCCGCCCAGCTCCCCGGTGGAGGAGTGGTGGCTCTCGCCTGGAGCCGGCGCGACACGCAGCTCCAGCCCTCCGCGGTCCTGCTGAAGCGGCGAGCACACCCAGCGGAAGCCGCCGCCGCCCAGATAGGCCAGCGCCCCGCCAGCTCCCAGATAGGCTTCCAGCGCGTCGAGGATTGCGCGGCTGGCGAAGGCGGGCTGGCTGCCGGTGAGCGCCACCTCGACCCCGGCGAACGCCGCTGCGGCTTCCTGCTGCACCTGGTGGTCGCAGATCACCCGATAGGCGATCGCTTCCCGGTCGAGAAAGGCGAGCAGGTCCAGGTCACGACTGAGGAGCGGCAGGTTGCGCAGCAGCCCTCGCCAGGGAGTGCGGGCGGAGATGAGGACTGCGTCGTCGGCGCCGCGGTCGGCAGCTGGATCGACGCCACGGTCGCCGCGGCTCAGCTGGCGATGCAGCTCATAGCTGAAGGTGGGGAGCCAGACTGCCGCCGGCCACCAGCAGCGGTACCTCGGTGGTGCCTCCACCAGAGCGGACCTCGACCGCGTAGGCGCCCGGCGACTGCACGTCGAATTGCAGCGCCACCGGCCATCGCGGATCCGCTGCGGCGGCGGCTCGAAAGTGAATGGCGCCATACTCGTGTGCGGCCTTGGCGTAGTCCATGGTCCCGCCCCGCCAGTTGAAGCCGGTGACGGCGCGAGTTGCCAGGCCGTGCAGCCGGCCGTGATGGCCGTTGGGAGAGGCATCGGCGACGCGATCGGTGGCGAAATCGCGCCCGAATTCCCAGGCCGCCACCACCGCGTCGCCTAGCGCGGCCCCGCGCCCTGCCTGCCACCGCCCCTTGCCAGCCGCCGGGTCGCCGAGGGCGTCCAGCTCACTGCGGCTGAGCGCCCGCCCGAACAGCTTGGGGTGGTCGATCTTGCCATCAAGGCGACCGTGTACCCGCTCGTCGCCGGCTTCGCTTGCCAGGAAGGCACCGAGCAGCAGATCGACGTCCCGCGGCGGCGCAGGGGCAACCGTGCAGTGCGCTTCTCGGACTACCGCCGAGTCGCCGGGCCAGCGCTGCACCGGGCGGTGCATCACCACCGCCTCGCCACTGCGACCAAGGCTGGCGGCCACGAAGTGCCACACCCCCGGCTCCAGACGCCGCTCGGTGCCGATCAGGATGCTGCCCTCCTCGCCGCCGACGCCCAGCACCAGGTCTCCCTGTTCGTCGAGAAACAGTCCGTAGCCGCGACCGTCTCGCCAATTGGCAAGGATTCCCCGCAGTCGCTCCAGGCCCGGCGCGGGAAGCAGCCACGCCTGAATGCTGAGCGCGCGGAGTGCAAACTCTGGCGAGTGGGCGACGCGGACGTAGGACCCGAGCGCGCGGCGATGGGGGGATGCCTCGGCCACGCCGAGGGCGGCTTCCGCATCGCCCCATAGGCCGCCGTCGGCGGCCCGCTCGCTCAGGCGCCGGGCGGTCACCGCGGCCTCCGCCTTGGAGCTGACCATCAGCGAGACCGAATCGCCGACCGCCAGCCACCAGCGGTCGAGATAGGCGTGTGGCGGCTCAGCGTCGACGTCTGACATGGCGAGGGCGGGAGTGGCGGCTCCGGAGGTGCGGGCGCGGCGGCGATGTGGTGCAATACCCACACATGCCGGCGACGGTGATCGTGGGAACAGGCCTGGCGCTGCTGGTCGGACTCGTCATGGGGCTAATCGGCGCCGGTGGCTCGATCCTCACGATGCCTATTCTGGTCTATATCGTCGGCATCGACGTCATCCCGGCAACCAGCTATGCGCTGCTGGTGGTCGGCACCGCCGCCGTCGCCGGTGCCACCCACTACTGGCGACGGGGCCTGGTGGACGGCGTGGCCGCGGTTCGGTTCGCGGTGCCGTCTCTGGTGGCGGTGTTCGCTGTGCGGCGCTTTGTTATTCCGGCCCTGCCGGACGTGCTCCTCGAATGGGGCGGGTTGTGGCTGACCTCAGATATCGCGCTGTTGCTGGTATTCGCCGCGGTTATGACGCTGAGCGCGGTCGGCATGATCCGCCGTCCCCTACCGGTGGTCACCGCCCCCGGCCCGGCCCCGGCCCCTGCCACTGTCCCCGCCAATCGGGCGGCGGGACGGTCGGACACCCCCCGGCGCTGGTGGCGCCCGGTTGCGGAGGGTACCGTGGTAGGCGCGGTTACCGGATTGGTCGGGGCAGGGGGCGGATTCGCCATCGTGCCGGCGTTGGTGGTCTGGGGCGGTCTGTCCATGCAGTCAGCGGTCGGCACCTCACTGACCATCATCGCCGCCAAGTCGCTGGTGGGCTTCATCGGCGACCTGGGCACCGCGATCGAATTTGACTGGGTTTTGCTTGGCGCGTTCGTCGCGCTGGCTCTGGTCGGCGTTGTCGCTGGTGCCCGCATGGCCAATCGCATACCGGCCAACGCCCTGCGCCTGGCATTCGCATGGTTTGTCCTCGTCGCCGCAGCTCTGATCGTCGCTACCGAGGTAGTCACCGGAATCGTCGACGGGGCGAGAGTGGCGTTTTCTGCCAGCACCGTGGGGTGATTTCCTCCGCGGCGCGGAGTATGACGGACGGCTCATAGGAGCCATGGCTCAGGACGACCGCCAGAACGTCCTCGGACCGTATCTTCGCGATCTGGACCGGCACCCGGTCATGGAACGCGAGGAAGAGGCGGAGTGCGCGCGGCGCGCCGCCGCCGGCGACCAGGCCGCCCGCGACAAGCTGGTCACCAGCAATCTGCGGTTTGTCATCTCCAGGGCCAAGCGCTACGCCAACTCGAGGATCTCGCTGTCCGACCTCATCGGCGAAGGCAACCTCGGCCTGCTGCAAGCGGCGCAGCGGTTCGAGCCAGAGCGCGGCTATCGGTTCATTACCTACGCCATCTTCTGGATAGAGCAGGCGTTGCGCCGCGCCCGCTACGAAAGCGCGCCAATGCTGCGGCTCCCGGTCCGTAAGGCGCGATTGCTGCGCCGCATTCGCGATCTCGAGTTAGAGCTGGCGGAGCGTGGTGAGGTGCCGACCAAGGCGGTGATTGCAGAACGACTACAGGTGCCGCTGGCACAGGTCTCCGAGCTGCTGCTCTACCCGGGCGAGCCGGCAGCCCTCGATGCATCGCTCGGGGCCAACCCCGATGGGACTTCCGACTCGATGGCCAGCATCGTCGCGGACGTCCACGACGAGGCACGTCCAGATCTGGAATTGGAGACCACCGCGTTGCAGGACTCCCTGCGCCGCGCAATGGCCAAGCTGTCGGAGCGGGAGAAGCAGATACTCACGGTACGCTACGGGCTCGATGGCAAGCAGCCTCGCTCCCTGGAATAGGTGGCGCAGCGCCTCGGCATCGTCGCCGAGCGGGTGCGGCAGATAGAGAAGCGGGCCCTGGCCAAGATGCGGCGACTGGGTCCCAGCTATCTGGAGGGCTGGTACGACGCGCGTCGCGAGGACGTGGTCGGAGCGATGCGCCGCGCCTCGCATGGCACCAACGGCCGGTACCGCCCGCACCGTCAGTAGCCGCCACCTCGGAGCGAGTAGAGCGTCGGCTACCTTCGAAGTGGTCGCGTCGACTGCGGTCCGTTACATTTCCGGTGCCCGATGCCAATCGTCACGCTGCGCAACGTCAAGAAGGACTATCAATTAGGCGACGTCACCGTCCCCGCGGTGCGGGGCATCGACCTCGACATCGAGGCCGGCGACTTCATCTCCATCGCCGGGCCATCGGGATCGGGAAAGACCACCATCCTCAACCTGATAGGCTGCATAGACACGCCCACGGAGGGGGCGGTCGCCATCGAGAGCGCGGAGACCAGCACCCTCGACGACCGCGCGCTCACCGATCTGCGCCATCGCCACATCGGCTTCATATTCCAGTCATTCAACCTGGTGCCGGTGCTTGACGTATACGAGAACATCGAATTCCCCTTGCTCCTTGGCTACGAGCGGCTGTCCAAGGAGGAGCGCCACGCCCGTATCGAAGAGCTCATCGGCGAAGTTGGCCTGGCCGACCACACCCGCCATCGTCCTAACGAGCTGTCGGGGGGCCAGCGCCAGCGGGTGGCCATTGCCCGCGCGCTGGTAACGCATCCCAAGATCGTGCTGGCCGACGAGCCAACCGCCAACCTCGACTCGGCAACCGGGCAACAGATAATCGAGCTCATGAAGCGGATCAATGCGGAGCGCGACTCTACTTTCATATTCTCCACCCATGACCCCGAGATCGTCGGCATCGCCAATCACGTGGTCCGGCTCCACGACGGGCTGATAACCGAGAACTCCCGGGTGTGATTCCTACTCTCCGTGTCATTCTTCGCCTCGCGCTGCGCAATCTGCGCGAGCACCGCAGTAAGACCATCATCATCGGCACCATCGTCGCGCTCGGTATCGCGGTGCTGGTCGCCGGCAACTCGCTGGTGGAGGCGTCGGCGCGGGGCATCCGCACCTCGTTCATCGACACCTATACCGCCGACGTCATGGTCAGTGGCCGCACCGACTCCGACCTCTCCGTGTTCGGCTTCCCGCCGCAGAGCTTCACCGAGGAGATCCCGCGGATCGGCTCCTACCAGACGGTTTTCGAGCGCCTCGAGGCCGATTCGGCGGTAACGGCGGTCAGCCCACAGCTGACCGGCAACGCCGTCGTGCACGTCGACGAGGAGCAGAACGAGGATTTCTTCGCGCTCCTGTTAGGCGTCGACTCGTCGAGCTACACGGCGACCTTCCCGGCGGCCATAGACATAGTCAACGGCGCGTTCCCCGCCGACGCGGCCGCTCCCTTCCTGATGCTGCAAGAGAATCAGGTGGAGCTCTACGAGGAGCGCCTAGGCGTGGCCGTCAGCGTCGGCAGCCCGGTCCTGGTGACCTCGTTCGGCGGTGGCGGTATTCGCCGCCGGGAGCTGACCGTGAGCGGGGTGTTCCGATTTCGGCAGCAGACCCCCGGCCTCGAGCAGGTGGCCCTGGTGGATGCGCAGAGCTTTCGGTCGCTGCAGGGGTTAGTGGTGAGCGCCGGGTTGGTCGAGCTCTCGGCGGCCGAGACCGAGATGCTCGGCGCAACCGATCTGGACGCCATGTTCGGCTCGGAGGAGTTCGGCGCCATCGAGCAGAGCGAGCCGCAGGCGAATCTGTCGGAAGAGGCGGTGCTGTCCCTGTTCGACTCCGTCGAGCGGGTGGAGTTGGTTATCGACCGCGGTGCCTGGCACTTCCTGCTGCTGCGCCTATCCGACCCGTCGCAGGCAGCGCGCAAAATCGACGAGCTGAACACCTACTTCGAGCGCGAGGGTATCGGCGCTCAGGCAACCGATTGGCGGGATGCATCGGGCGGGTTCAGCTCTCTGGCCACGGCGGTGCAGCTCATCTTCACGATCCTAATCGCGATTATCGCCGTGGTGGCCGTCATCATCATCACCAACACCCTGGTCATCTCCCTCATCGAGCGCACCAGCGAAATCGGCACCATGCGTGCCCTCGGCGCGCGCCGCAGCTTCGTGTTTCGGATGTTCGTCATGGAGACACTCTTCATCTCGTGGGTGTTCGGTGCCGCCGGGATTGTGCTTGGGGCGTTGATCGTGGTCGTGGTCGACTCGCTCGGCATCCGTACCGAGAACGAGTTCCTGCTCATACTGTTCGGCGGGGAGCAGCTGACGGCCACGCTGTCGGGATTCTCGGTGCTGCTGTCGGCGCTCATCGTTACCGGCATCGGCGTGCTGGCCAGTGTCTTTCCCGTGCTGCTGGCTCTGCGCATCCAGCCGATTCGCGCGGTGCAGGTCGAGCAATGACACTGCTGCGCATCGCGTTCCGAAATCTCAACCGGCAGAAGAAGCGCAGCATTCTGCTCGGCGTCGCCATCGCCTTCGGCTTCATGATCATTACGCTGGTAAATGCCTTCGCCGCCGGGTTCGTGCTGAACATCCGGGAGAACGTTTCGCAGCTGGTTGCCGGCCATCTCTTCATTACCGGCTACGAGAAGAGCCCGAGCGGTCGGCTGGTCAGGGTTATCCGGGACGACAGCGAGCTGCTGGCAGCCATCGAGCGCGCCGAGCTCAGCTCACGTCTCGTCGCTCGGCGGACGCTGGCGGAGGCTACCATCATCTTCAGCGGCGAGAGCGTCCCGCAGCAGATCGTCGGCCTGGAGTGGGACAGCCAACCATTCCTGCGCGAACGGCTTGCTCTGCGCGAGGGAACGCTCGACGAGATGCTCGCCGACCCCCGCGGCCTGATTCTGAGCGAGGATGTTGCCGAACGCCTTGGGGTTGCGGTGGGGGAACAGGTGATCGTACAGGCGCGCACCGCCACCGGGCAGCTGAACGTCGCTGACTTCGTGTTGCGTGCCACCACGGTGAGCGCTGGCTTTCTGAGCACCTTCAACGGCTACGGACACCTCGACTACATCAACGGGCTGCTCAACATCGGCCCACAGGAGTACGTGACCCTCGGCATTCTGCTGGAAGGGCTGGACGTGGTGGATGTCGAGGCCGAGCGACTGTTCGAGCTTCTCGAGCCGCAGCTGAACATGTTGCCGCGATTCGCGGGCCAGGGTGGTTTCCTCGATCAGCGGGAGGAGTTGCTGCGGTCGGACTGGCAGGGCACCCGCTACCAGATGACCACCATCAACGACTTTCTGTCCGGCATAGACGACGTGGCCCGGGCGCTGGTGATCGCTGGTGCGGTGGTCGCCCTTATCCTGTTCACGATCATCATGGTCGGTATCACCAACACCTTCCGCATGATCGTCCACGAACGCACGCGGGAGATCGGCACGATGCGGGCACTCGGTCTCCATCGCCGCCAGACCCGCAGGCTGTTTCTCCTCGAGGCACTGTTCCTGAGCCTCGGGGGTGCCGCCGGCGGTCTCGTCCTCGCCCTGATCATCCGTGTGGTGCTACAGGCGTTCGACTTCGGGCTCGATACCCCACTCTTCATCATGATGGACGACGGCCACCTGACCTTCGCGGTGGCGCCGGCCAGCGTCCTGTTATTCCTGGCGTCGGTGGCGGCGCTGACCCTACTTGCCGCGCTGTTTCCCGCCAACCGGGCTGCCGCCAAGCCGCCGGCAGACGCGTTGCGTACCACCGTATGAGATTCGAAGGGAGGACTGCCTTGTTTCATTCAGCGAGAGCGACTCCGCTCGCTTGGCTCGCCCTGCTCCTTGCCGCTCTGGGTTCGGTGGCGGCAGGAGCTCAATCCGGCGCCGGGACGAGCCCCGATTACATGGCGATTCTGCGCGACATCGACCGCTCGCAGAACTTCGACGACACAGATTTCTCGGCCTCGTTTACGTTCGTCTCCGAAAAACCGGAAGAGGAGGCGAGTATCTTCAAGGCGCGCATGTTCCGACGCGACAACGAGGACAAGTTCGTGTTGGTCTTCCTGGAGCCGCCCATTCAGCAGGGGCAGGGGTACCTGCAGGTCGACGAGAACCTCTGGTTCTACGATCCGGAGAGCCGCAAGTTCACCCACAGCTCCCTCCGCGAGAACCTCGAGGACTCAGAGGCGCGTAACAGCGACCTCCGCCAGTCGTCACTGGCCACCGACTACGAAGTCGCTACCGCCGACATCGGCACACTCGGCCGTTACCAGGTGCACATCATCGAGTTGGCGGCCACCCACGACGAGGTGTCGTTCCCAGGCGTCAAGCTGTGGGTGCGCACCGACAACAACCTGGTGTTGAAGGTGGAGAACTACAGTCTGTCTGGAAGGTTGATGCGCAGCGACTACTTCCCCAATTACGTGCGGGTCGAGGACCGGCTCGTCGCGTCGCGGGCGCTGTACGTTGACGAGCTGCGGCCTGGAGAGCGCACGCAGATGACGCTGACCGACACATCCCTGGCGACGCTTCCGGATTCGGTGTTTACCAAGAGCTATCTGGAACGGGTGAACCGCTAGTGTGTCGTCCCGCAACTCCTCTCGCGCAGAGCTCCGGCGCCGCCCGTATCCGCATAGAGGTCGCATGAGGCGCGTAGGGCCCGCTGGGCGCTATCCGAACGGTATACGGATAGCTGCGGGGACCACGCAATTGCGTGCCGATGTACCTCGGACACAGCACTGATGAGAGCGTCGTCGGGGATAGGATTTCTCTGTGGGAGAAACACTTGCCGCACCGGACCGGACCGCACGGAACCGGAGCTGCTCAGGGAGCGCCGGCGTCGCAGCGCCACCATCGGTGCGGTTATGGTGCTGGCCAGCGGCGCGGTGTGGCAGGCCTCCGCGCAGGAGGACGCGCCGGCCGCCGGCGACGCGGCCGCCGAGGGCACAGAGATCGATTTCGATGCGATGTTCGACGAGGAGATCATCGAAGAGCCGGAAACATCGATTTCGGACGCTGAGGGCGATGGCGCCACCGAGCTGGTGGATCCGTTGCAGGCCGCAGAGGTCCGCTGGGGCGGGCGCTTCGACTTCGGACTGGACGGCGCCTGGAGATGGGACCGGTACGAGGATGTCGGCACCGCGGCTGCCGACAGCGAGACGCTGGCCGCGGACGCGGCAGCAACCCTCTTCTTCGACGCCCGCGCCAGCGAGACGTTTCGGGTCTTCGGCAAGGCAAAGGTCGACTACGTTCCCGACCCCGACGATCCCGCCGGCGAGGCGTTCCTCTTCGACACCCAGATCTTCGAGCTGTTCTCCGACTTCCAGTGGGGGGATTGGGTGTTCTTTCGCGCCGGCAAGCAGCGCGCCGACTGGGGTGTCGGCCGCTTCTTCAGCCCCGCCGACCTCATCAGCCTGGTGACGATCGACCCCAACGAACCCGATGCGGAGCGCGAGGGCCCGGTGGCGGTGAAGGCGCAGGCGCCGATCGGTGTCCACAACTCCTACCTCTATCTGCTGACGGATGCGCTGCAGGAGCCGCTCGACCTGGGCGCGGCGGCGCGCGCCGAGGTGGTGGTCGGCAGCGTGGAGATTGGCTTTGGAGGCGTGCTACAGGACGCCCTGGTGCCGAAGGGCATCGTGACTGCGACCGCCGCGCTCGGCGACTTCGACCTGTTCGGCGAGCTGCTGATACAGCGCGGCACCGAGCGCAACCTGATCACCGAGCCGGGCACGCTGCCGGCGGATGTGGTGGCGGCGGAGGACCGCGACGACTGGTTCCTCTCGGCCACGGTGGGGGCCACCTACCTGACCACCGATCCGAACCTGATCGTAACCGCGCAGTACTACTACAACCCGCTGGGCTACCCCGATAGCGAACTGCGGGACGAGGCCCTGGCTCTGAGCCTGCTCCTCCCCGACCCGCCCATCGTGCCGCTCGATATTCTGTTCTTCGGCACCCACTACGCCGCTGCCGCCGTCAGCTGGTCTGACATCGCCGACACCGACCTCAGCACATCGGTCTCCTGGGTAGGCAACCTCAGTGACGGGTCGGGCACGGTGTCGCCGTCGCTGAGGTGGCGGTTGCTCGACGAGGTGGTAGCCTCGGTGGGCGGCGCGATCGGTTATGGCGAGGCGCCAGACGAGACGGTGGAATCGGTGTCGCTGACGGCGTCGCTGTCACTGGGCTCCGGCGGCTTCTGAGAGACGGGGCCGATCAGGCGAGGCAGGAATCCAGCCAGGGCCAGCTGCCAGAAGTGGTAGAACAGTAGCGGCACCAGGGTGATGCCGACCACGCCGGGCGTGGCGGCGAAGTAGGTCTGCAGAAACGGCGCGCCCATTGCCAGCGTCTTCTGCGGCGCGGCGAACACCGCCGTATACGTACTCCCTTTCGACAGCCGCAGCAGCCGCGCGCCTAGCCAGGCCAGCGCCACGAGGATCACATGCGAGAGCGCCAGGTAGGCGAGCAGGGGGCCGAGGCCGGCCAGATTGTCCCGCAAGTCCGGATTGGCGGCGGTCTTCGACAGCGACATCCAGACGATGGCCAGGATGACGACGTTGCCAGAGCTGGTGAGCCGCTTCTTGTGACACGTTGCCCAGTCGCGCAGCTGCAGCCCGTTCCTGGCAATCTGCCCGAGCGCGATGGGTAGCACCATCTGCAGGCCGAGCGAGCCCAGGACGCGCAGCAACTCGTCCAGTGCCATCGCCTGTCCCGTCTGGCGGAGGAGCAGAGACAGTAGCAGCGGGGCGACGAACACACCGGCGGCATTGGCAATAGCGGCGTTGTAGAGGGTGGCAACGACGTTGCCCCCCGCCAGCTGGGTGAAGACAACACAGCTGGAGACCGTGGTGGGCAGCACGGCAAGGGCGAACACCCCCACCAGCAGTGACTGGTCGAGGCGGTCGCCGAGTAGCGACACCGTCACCACGAAGTAGGCGGGGGTGATCAGGAAGATCATCGCCTGCACGAACACGTGCAGGCGCACCTCGCGTAGTCCCGCTGCGAACGCCTCGGATGGCAGCCCGAGGCCGGTCACGAAGAACAGGACGACGACGAGTAGGCGCGCGGTAACGCCGCCTGCGCTGGCGGCAATCCCGGCATTGGGCAGCGCAAAGCCAGCCGCCACGGCCAGCGCCAGACCGACCAGGAGCCAGTTCTTTGCCAGCCAACGGCCGGCTGCGGTGTCGGTGATGTTGGTTAGTCGCTAACGCCGCGCAGCGGATTCTTCAGCCAGAAGCCCAACACCACGCCGAGCACGCCCAGCGACCACATCCTGATGGCCGGGTCTACCGCCTGACCGGCCAGATTGATCAGCGCCAGGATGACCAGCGGGACAGAGCCCACGAACATCACCAGCAACGCGATAATCCTCACGCTGCGTAGCGTGGAATAGCGGACGATAATCGTATTGGTCAGGATGCCTGCGAGGATCGCGAAGAACAGGACAGCCATCAAAGTGAGCATCAGAAGGTACCTGCGCGCACACTAGTCGGAATCGCCCCCGGTGGCAAACGCCTCGCGCAGAGCGGCGGGGCTGCGTCGGCACGTGTAGGCTCTGTGCCGTGGGGGAGCTCAGCGTGCTGTTCCTGGAGCCCTACTATGGCGGCTCGCACCGGGCGTTTGCGGACGGGCTGCGGGAGCACTCCCAACATCGGGTCGAGCTCCACACGCTGCCGGCGCGGTTCTGGAAGTGGCGCATGCGTGGTGCTGCGCTGCACTTCGCGGTCCAGGTTTCACATCCCGAGCGCTTCGACGTGCTGATGGTGTCCAGCCTCCTGAGCCTGGCCGATCTGCGGGCGCTGTGGGGGACGCGCTGCCCGCCAGCGGTTGTCTACTTCCACGAGAACCAGCTGTCGTACCCGGTTCCGGAGGGGACGCGACCGGATGTTCACTTCGGGTTCACCGACATCACGACGGCGCTCGCCGCCGAGCGGTTGCTGTTCAACTCCGAGTTCCACCGGAGCGCTTTCCTGAAAGTCCTGCCGTCGTTTCTGCGACAGATGCCGGACTACGTGCCCCGCTGGGTGCCCGAGCTCCTCGCCGACCGTGGTCGAGTGCTCCACCCTGGCTGCGAGTTGCCGCCGCCGGCCCCATCCGAGGCCGGCAGCGAGGGCGACGCGGCGCTGCCGCCCCTGATCGTGTGGAACCATCGCTGGGAGTTCGACAAGCGACCCGAGGCATTCTTTGCCGCGGTGCGCACGGTTAGCGACAGCGGGGTGCCGCTGCGCGTCGCGCTCCTCGGCGAGAACTTCCAGGTCGTTCCGCGTGCCTTCGAAGAGGCGCGCGCGTGGCTGGGCGACCGTATCGTCCGCTACGGATACGTCCCCGACCGAGAACAGTACTGGCGACTGCTGCGTGCGGGCCGGGTGGCCGTCAGTACTGCTTCGCAGGAGAACTTCGGCATGGCGACGGTGGAGGCGATCTGGGCCGGGAACCATCCGCTGCTGCCGCGCCGGCTCGCGTACCCCGAGGTGGTACCGGAGCGGTTTCACGCCGCCTGTCTGTATGACGACGACGACGAGCTGGCCGAGCGGCTCGCCGCCACGCTGCTGTCACCGGCGGCGGCACCGAGTGGCCTGGCGGATGCCATGCAGCACTACTCCTGGCGCGTCCAGGCCCCCGCCTACGACCGCGTGCTGGAAGAGGTCGCGGCCGGGGGTTAGCTATCCGCCGGCGCTGAGTAGGACGAAGTGCCAGCTCCAGCCGACCGTCTGTCCCTGGCGGCCGGCGAGTGAGCGGCGCAGGCGGGTGACGTCGGCACCCGCGACGCCGGCGTTCGCCAACACCGCCCGATACGCCCCCTCGCTGCTGGCGAACAGCCGATCCACGAGCCCCGTATCGATGGTGAGCGCGCTGTCAAGGCGGTGCTCGGTCGCCTCCACCGCCCCAACGTTGCGCTCGAGAAAGCGCCGCAGGTCGGGCACCGTCAGCGCCTCGCGATCGGCAATCGCCGCCAGCTCTGCCTCCTCGACCGCCGCTCGCACCTCGTCTGCCAGCGACGGGAACAGGCTATGCAGCCGCGGCGACAGGTGCGGCTGCGCCTGGCAGACGACCACCCTGCCGCCGGCGGCCCGCCGTTCCAGCGCGACCGCCAGCCCGTCGGTGTTGGCAAGGTGACGGCCGACGATGCGGTCGAAGTGCACTCCCGCCGCCGCGGCCTCCTCGACCAGCGCGCCTGTGTCGCCGTGGAGGGTCGGACGCGACAGCGCCGGCAGGCCGCGAAGGTGTTCGGCCAGCTCGGTTCCCGCCTCCGTGCTGGTCAGCGACCAGACGCCGCCGTCACCGCAGCGCCGCAGCAGCTCCAACGTCACGAGGCCGGCACCGAGGTTCAGATCGAGGACGACATGATGCCGCGACAGGGCGGCGCGCTCCACGAGGGCGTCCCGTTCGGCCGCCAGCCGCTGTGGTTGGGCGCCAACGCTGCGCTGCAGCCAGTGGTCGATCTGACGATCGCTGCCGGCGGCCGGCGCTGCTCCGCGGGCGACGCCCGCCTCTGCTTCGAAGGCTGCGGCAAGACTCGCCTCCCGCTGGCGATGCACTCGCTGGCCGACGGTCGCCTCCTGCCCCTCCGCCGACGGCTGATAGAACACCCGTCCCTGCAGCGCCGACGGCAGGTACTGCTGCGCCACCCAGTGGCTGTCGTAGGCGTGGGGGTAGAGGTAGCCCTGGCCGTGGCCGAAGCCTTCCGCGTCGCGGTTGCCATCCTTGAGGTGGCCAGGCACGTCGTGCTCCTGCTCTTCCTCGACCGCTCTCAGCGCGTCGAAGAAGGCCATGGTGGTGTTGCTCTTCGGCGCCGTCGACAGGTAGAGGGCGGCCTGGGACAGATGGAAGCGTCCCTCCGGAAGGCCGACGTAGTCGTAGGCAGCTGCGCATCCGGCGACGACACCGACCGCGGCGGGGTCGGCAAGTCCCACGTCCTCCGCAGCCAGTACCAGCATGCGACGGAACAGGAACCGAGGATCCTCGCCGGCGTACACCATCCGGGCAAGCCAGTACAGCGCCGCGTCGGGGTCGGATCCGCGCACGCTCTTGATAAACGCGCTGATGGTGTCGTAGTGGGCGTCTCCCTCCTTGTCGTAGAGGACCGCGCGCTTCTGGATGGACTCCTCTGCCACCGCCCGGGTCACGCGGACATGGCCGTCCGCGCGAGGCGGCGTGGTGGTTACCGCCAACTCGAGGGCGTTCAGCAGGCTGCGGGCATCGCCGTTGGCGACGTCCACCAGGTGGTCGAGTGCGTCTTCGTCCACCGCGGGCCGAAACGAACCCAACCCTCGCGTCTGGTCGGTAAGGGCCGCGGCGGCGACGCGTTGCAGGTCGTCGCTCTGCAGCGGTCGTAGCTGGAAGATGCGGCTGCGGCTGACCAGCGGCTTGATGACCTCGAAGTAGGGGTTCTCGGTGGTGGCCCCGATCAGGATCGTCGTGCCGTTCTCTACGGATGGCAGCAGGGCATCCTGCTGTGCCTTGTTCCAGCGGTGCACCTCGTCGACGAACAGGATGGTGCGTTGCCCGTGCAGCTCGCCGGCCTCGCGCGCCGCGGCGATTGCCTCGCGTAGGTCCTTGACCCCGGCCAGGACGGCATTCAACGAGACGAACCTGGCGCGGGTGGTACCGGCGATTACCTCGGCAAGCGTTGTCTTGCCGGTGCCGGGGGGCCCGTAGAAGATCAGCGAGCTGAGCTGGTCGGCGGCGATGGCGCGACGCAGCAGTCGACCAGGGCCGACGATGTGGTCCTGCCCGACGAACTCGTCGAGTGTGCGCGGCCGCATGCGGGCAGCCAGCGGCGCGTTGGCGGCGCGCTCCCGCTCCCCTTCCGCAGCGAACAGATCGGCGCCGCGCTCGACGGCGGCCATCGGCGACCTACCGGTGGATCACGCCTATCGACCCTGCGCCTCGGCGATGAGGACGGTGAAGGTGCCCCCCGTCGAGGTGTAGGACCCGTCGGCGACGATCACCAACCGGCGCCCGGGTGCCACCACGGTCACCTGCTCCGGTTCCAGCTCCGGGTTGAACGAGCTGGCCAGCTCCTCGGCACGCTCTTCGTCGGCGTAGACGTAAAGGTCGATATCGTCCGACGCGTCGTCGAGCGTGATCTGGTACTCGCGGCCCGGGGTGGTCTGCGCCAGGTACACGCTGTTGGAGGCGTCGACCTGGCCTCGGCGCGGTCGCCCGATGGTGAGCGTCACCGGGGTCCCGTCGCCGCCCTCCGCCGCGGTGGGCACCCCGCGGTCGGTTACCAGAATCTGGAAACGGGTACCGATGTTGGTGTTGGAGCCATCCACCGAGATGTGCAGGAGCCGCCCTCCCGGCTCGACCTGCACGCTGTCGTCGTCGACGCCGCCGAGCGTCGAGCTGGCCTGCTGCTCGGCGTAGGTGGGGTCGTCATCGTGGATGTAGAGGTCACCATCGGCCGTCATCCCGGACAGCGAGATGTCGTAGACGATGCCGGGGGTTACCGAAACCGCGTAGTAGCTGCGGCCGGTGTTGACCTCGCCGTCGTGGGGGACACCTAGCGTCAGGCGCACCGGCTCGATGGTCACCCGACCCTCGGCGCGCGGCGGCTCGCCGCCACGCACGACGCGGATCGACAGCGGCGTGCCGGCGTCGGTCAAGCTGCCATCCACCACCAGGTACAGCGAGTCGGTCTCGGGGATGATGTCGACGATGTCGTCGGAGGAACCGCCGCGGGAGGCCCCTCCC
>CAJWOB010000023.1 GCA_913043885.1 uncultured Spirochaetaceae bacterium
GCGAGCTGCAGCGCCTGGGCGGGGGCCTTCTTCAAGAGCGCCTCCGCCTGGTCGAGCAGCCGCTCGTAGTGCTCGAGGTACTGCGCCGCCGTGCGCCCGACGATCGGCGCGCGCCTGCCGGGGACTCGGCGCTGTTCCGCGTAACGGTGGAGTGGGGTCGCGCCGGCGCGGACGTGAGCGGCGTGACGCAGCAACTCATTACCAACTACCGCGACCCGAGTGGCAACGTCGTGATTGGGTGGTTGGCGCGCGTGGCCACTGACGTGCCACCACCGTGGCGGCCTTTCTACGCCGAGCGCCTGCGGCAGATGGAGCGCCGCTACTGCCCGCCCTGTTCGCCGGTGCCGGGCCAGCACCGCTGGCTGGTTCGGGCCGACCTGTAAGTGGCTGGGGGAACGCGAGCGCTGGCACTGGGGCTGGGGCTGGTGTCGGTGGGCGCGTTCCCGTCACCGGCGACGCCGTCCGACGCCCGATTCGAGGGGTGGCGGCAGGTGCGCACCGAGCACTTCACCATCATCTTCGAGCCCCGCGATGAGGTGCACGCGTATGAGGTGGCGGCATTCGCCGAGGAACACTATCGCCAGGTGACGGAGTTCTTCGGCTCATATCCGCGCAGGATTCCGGTGGTGCTGCGCGGTAGGGTGGACGTGGCGAACGGCTTCGCCGGTGCGCTGCCGCCGGCCATCACGCTGCATGTGGGTGCTCCGTACCGCCGTGATTTCGGCGTGCATGGCAGCCGCTGGCTGGAGCTGGTGTTCGTCCACGAGCTTACCCACTTCGTTCACCTCAGCATGCAGAGCGGACCATGGCAGTGGTTGAGCTGGGCGCTGGGATCCACCGGGCCGTGGCTGGCGGGCATGACGCTCCCCACATGGCTTATCGAGGGTGCTGCGGTGTACGCGGAGACCGCCTACACCGACGCCGGCCGCGGTCGCAACGAGTTCTTCACCATCCTGTCCAAGGCGCCCATCGTCGAGGGGGCATGGTTCGACCGCTGGCGGGCCGGGTACCCCAGCCCGTTCCCGCCGCGGGGACGTCACTACGTGGCCGGCTACCTTCTGGTCGAGCACCTGCAGCGGCGCTACGGAGAGCGGACCATCGTTCGAATAATGGAGGACTACCTGCGGTTTCCGTTCTTCGGCCCGTGGGAGGCGATACGGCGGGTGACCGGGCGCAGCTACCGTGAGCTGTGGGACGACCTCGAGGAGGAGCTAGGTCGTCGCTACACCACGCCGAGCGATCCCGGCGGCGACCCCGTCGGCCCGGTCGGGGTGGATCTGGCACGGGCGTCGCAGGCCGGAGACGCAGACCGTGCGCCACCGCAGCTGTACCTCGGCCCGGCGACGGCTGCGGGCGTGCTCGCCTACCGCACCTCGCTGACCCAGCCCCCAGATCTGGTGAGGATGAGGGCCGAGCGCGGGCCCGATGGCAGCCACCGCGTGCAGGTCGATCACCTCGCCGCACTGCGCCTGGCAGACCCACACTCGCTGGCGGCGACCGAGGATGGCGCAACCGTCGTCTACGCCGGCATCCGTGTTCGCCGCGACCGGCCATCCGGGAGCGAGATCACATCGGATCTGTACCGCCTGGATACGTCCACCGGCACCCGCAGGCAACTGACTGACGGCGCCCACCTCTGGCATCCGGCGTTGTCGGCAGATGGGCAGGTGCTGGTGGCGGTGCAGGGGGTCGGGCCACATAGCCGGCTGGTACGCGTCGATCTGGACAGCGGCGAGCTGCGCGAGCTGGCGGCGGTGGAGGCGGGCGTCATGCTGCATCCCACGGTGCGTGACGACGGCGCGGTCGTGGTGTTCGAGCTGAGCCACGGTCGCCACCACGACCTGTACGCACTGCCCCTCGACGTTGGTACGCGCCGTCCCCGCTACGATCGGCCGCTACGTGGCTTCAACGATGCGCACCTGATCGGGGTGACGGGGCCGGATGAGTCGGCTGAGTTCTTCCCGCGCTTCGGTGCCAGTGGCGAGTCGCTACTGTTCGGCTCTGACCGGAATGGCGAGCTTGCCCTGTACCGCATCGAGACGCCGCGAGGCTCCTGGCAATCGGTGGTCGAGGATCCCGTCGGTGCCTTCGCCGGCGTAGAGGCTGCTGACGATCTCTACTACGCGGCCTATACCGCGGCAGGCGACACCGTGCGGCGGCTGCCGCTCGCGAGCGCGGGCGTGGCGGGCGTACGCAACGTGGCCGAGCCCGCCATCACCGCGGCCCCGCTCGCGCCGGCGGCTGCGTCGGTGGCCGCGTTGCCGCCGACGCAGGTGCATCTGGATCTGCCGATACCCTCGTTGTGGTTGCCGATACCGTCGCTGCTGTTCACCGACGACGGGATCGACCTCGGGTTCGGTGCCGGCCTAGTCGCGACGGCGGTGCGCGCCACTTCGCAGCTGATCGCCGCCGTCGCCTACCATCCCGCTCTGGGCCAACCGGTGGGCGGCGCGGATTTTGCGCTGTCGGCGGGGCGCGTCCGGGTCGGCTACGCGGGCGCGCTCGATTACGAAGTCGACGGCGGCAGTCACGCTCGGACGGCCCTGCACACCGCGCAGATGAGGCTCGCTCTGCTCGACGACGTGTTACACCATCGCAGCACGAGCCAGCTCGCCACAGTGTGGGCGGGCGTCGGCCACTCGAGGGTGCGGACCGGTGTGGCGCCGCTACCCCTGAGTGCGGCGTCAGGTGCGGAGATCGACGCAGTCACCGTGGCCGGCGTGGGAGCGGGCGCCGATTGGCGGCGTGCCGGGTCGCCGAAGGACCTGTTTTCGCCGTTGGCCCTTCGCGCGGCGGTCGCGCTGCAGTCCCAGGTCGACGCCTGGCAGCCGCTGCTACGGGGCGCCCTGTCCGTCCAGGTACCGACATTTCGCTCCCACGTTGCCCGGCTTCGGCTGCACGGTGACAGTGCACTCGCCCACGGCGGATCGTTGGCGGCGGCGTGGGCATCTTCCTCGGCGTGGAGGTCCGGGTCGCCATTGACGTTCCTGACCCAGCCGGCCTCGCCGTGGGCGCCGGTCGCTGGCGTACGCGGCGGTTTCGATCTCGGGCCAGCGGGCCAAACGCGGCTGGTGGGCGCTCTCGACTACATGATGACGTTGGCGCTCCTCGATCTGCCGTTGCTCGGTGTCGCCAATGTCACTGCGGTCACCGCGGGGCTTCACGTCGAGGCGGTGGCGAACTGGGACCAACAGGGAGGGGCGCAGCTCGGCGAGCGGGTGTTCGTCGGGCTGGAGCTTGGCGCGGTGCTCGGCGCCGGGATCGCCAGCTTGCCAGTTGGAGCTGGCGTGGCGGTGGCCGTCCCGGACGGCGAGGTGCGTCCCTACGTCTTCCTCGGCCTCACGCCTGAGCTACCATTGCTGCGCATGGGAGCGAGCCGATGATCGAACTGGCGGGCCACGACGCCGGTATGCGGCGAATCGGTGACAGCTACATTGCCCGCCACAGCGTGGTGGTCGGCGATGTGCGGCTAGGCACCGATACCAGCGTGTGGCCATTCGTCTCGATTCGCGGTGACGTCGCCGCCATCCGCATCGGCCAGCGCTGCTGCATCCAGGATCAGGCGATGATCCATACCCGCACCGGCGAAGACCTGACCATCGCTGACGATGTCGCCATCGCCCATCAGGCCTGCGTGCACTGTCGTTCGGTGGGACCGCGCACCCTCATCGGCATCGGCGCCACGATTCTCGACGGGGCCGTGGTCGAGGAGGGATGCATCGTTGGCGCCGGTGCTGTGGTGCGTCCGGGGGAGCGCGTCCCGGCAGGGAGCCTGGTGGCAGGAGTCCCGGCGCGCCGGGTGCGGGCGGTAAGCGACGAAGAGCGTGCCTACATCGACCGCATCATCGCCAGCTACACGGACCTAGCGCGACGCCACTGCGACGGTGAGTTCGCCCCCGTCGACCCGGAACACCAATAGAGCGGCCGGCGATTACAACGTTCCGCCACGCGGCTCCAGCGCCCCTTGTAGCGCCGGCACGTCGGCGCCATCGAGTGCCATCTCGATGATCCGCCGGCCGCGCGGGTCCAGGTCGGCGTCGTCGAGATATGGCCGCAGGCAGGAGGCGAAGAACTCGGTGAGCTGACGCGCGCCGGCGTCGTAGCCCTCCTCGCCCACGTCTGCCTGCAGCTGTACTTCGAGCATGTCCTGCGGGATCGGCGTGCCCTCGATCTGCATGCTGGTGAGCGCGTAGCCCAGGAGCGGACAGCGCGCTGGGGTGAGTTGGTCGGCACGGAACCGAGCACCACCGCGGCGGGCCAGGTACTCACGCGCCAGCCACTGTGGCATGAAGCCGACCTGCCACGCCCCGACGTGCTGGTTGGGAGATAGGGTGTAGCCGGTGCGCGGCGTGGCCACAATCTGTTCGAGGATCAGATTGGCCTGTACCACGCGGCGGCCGGTGGCAAAGGGCCAGTAGGAACCGACTCCCTCGCTGCTGAGGGTCTCTCCTTCGCCGGCGGTGATGCTCGGATTACCGAAGCCGCGCGGCGCCGCCAGCCTCCACAGCCAGGCCAGCGCCGGCGGCAGCGCGTGCAACAGCCCGAAGATGCCGTACGTTGGCGCGCTGGCGGTGCAGGGCGGGGTGCGAATCCCGAAGCTGCGCACATCCACGGCGACCGGGCCGTCGAGAATGCCGGGTACCAAGCGGCGGGGAACGATGACGCGGGGATTGGGACAGGGCACCCCCGGCTCGTCCTCGATCGGCTCCCAGATAAGGCAGGTGGAATCGGGCGCCGCATCCATGTTGAGGAACAGCAGCGGTTCCGGAGGGTGGATGGTCAGCCCCTCGTAGACAGGGTCCACGCCGTAGTGGTCGATGTGGTTGACCCGCAGGAACCACGCCTCCTCGGCGTCCATCACGTGGAGCCGGCCGTCGCTGCGCTGCAACTCCGGGTGACACAGCGCCATGTCATCGGTGACCGGGCGCAGCGCGCACGCCTGGCCGATGCTCAGCAGCCGCCGCTCCCCCGATGTGGTGTTCTCGCCGAGCAGCAGGCGACCGTCGCGCTCGCGGTGCACGTGCTCGAGCATCTCGCTCTTGCCGCCGCCGCTGGCCGCCTCGTGCATGATGGCGACGATGTTGTCGTAGGGGGTAACCGCCTCCACGGTGGAGCCGTGGGCGGTCAACCAGCCCTCATCCTCGCCGAGGGTGAGCAGGACGCCGTAGACGCCCTTCTTGGCGCTCGGACCCGGGTAGAGGTTGAGCGAGAAGATCTCGTGTAGGTCGTGCAGCCGGTTGTGCACCACCACCTGCTTGCCGTCGCAGTGGGTGTGCCGAAAGGGGGGCGCGAGGTAGAGGATAGCCCGCGGCACGAACCCGTCGTCCACCTCGGGCCGCCCCACCATGCCCTGAAGATCCGCCAGCGCGCCGGCGAAGAACGCCGCGTTCAGGGGAGCGATGAGCAGCGATCGGTACCCCAGCTCGGCGCTGCCGGAGACGAACGGCAGGGCGATGAGACGCTGCTCGGACAGCCAGGAGAGGATCTGCGAACGCAGCGGTGCAAAGGGGGCGCCAAAGCGGTCGCTGAACCGCGGCTTTTCCGATGGCTCCTCGTCGGCCACCACCATGCTGCCCGGGTCGCGGCGGCGCATGTAGGCCTCGGTGTAGTTGACCGCCAGGCCGTTACGACAGCGGGTGACCATGGCCTCGGCCACACTGCCGCGCCTGGGCACGTCGTAGGCGACCTCGAACGAGCTATTGGTGCTTCCGCCGAGCGCCAGCTCCAGCAGCTGCTTCCTGCTGCGCGGCACCAACACGTCGCCGGAGGCGTCCAGGGCGGCCGCCACGTCGTCGGGTAAATCCAATCTCCACCAAAAAGCCATCTGCGTGTAGCGCCGAGAATAGCCAGAAATTGACGATAGTCGAGTGGGTTGATAGATATTGTCGCCATGAAGGTCAGCAACGGCTCGTGGAGCGAGCTGCTCGCCGACAAGGTGCCCGCTGACCTTGCCGCCGAGATCGACGTCTTCGAGAACGAGATCGCCCTCAAACGGCAGGATCGTATCGATGACCGCGTGTTCGCCGAGACCCGTCTACGCCGCGGCGTGTATGGCCAGCGCTACGACAACGGGCACCGTCACGATGGTCTGCAGACCCGTGAGCTGGACTTCCCCGAGAAGCTGACCAAGGGGCCCGACACCGCCTGGGACGCACCCGGCATGCAGCGCATCAAGATCCCGTTCGGCGGGCTCAACGCCGAGCAGATCGAGGTGCTCGCCGACCTATCCGAGGAGTACTCGGATGGGATCTCCCACATCACGACGCGTCAGGACGTGCAGCTGCACTTCATTCACGTGGCGGACACGCCGGACCTGATGAGGCGCCTGGCGGCGGTGGGCATCACCACTCGCGAGGCGTGCGGCAACTCCGTCCGCAACGTTACCGCCTGTCCCATCGCCGGGGTGTGCCACACACAGGCCTTCGACGTCACGCCCTACGCCGACGCCATGGCGCGCTTCCTGCTCGGCCACCCGGACGTGCAGGATTTCGGGCGCAAGTTCAAGATCGCCTTTTCCGGCTGCCGCCACGAGGCCTGTGGCCTGGTGCGGCTGCACGACATGGGCGCCATCGCCGTAACCCGTCAGGTGGATGGCAAGGCGGAGCGCGGGTTCGAGCTCTACGTCGGTGGCGGGCTCGGCTCGGTGCCGCATCAGGCAAAGCTGCTCGAGGATTTCGTCGTCCCCGACGAGCTGCTGCCAATGGCCCAGGCGATATCCCGCGTCTACGCCCGTCTCGGCGAGAAGAAGAACCGCGCCGCGGCGCGTATCAAGTTCCTTATCGCCAAGCTGGGGGTCGACGAGTTCCGGCGTCTGGTCCGCGAGGAGCGGGCGACGCTCGCTGAGGACCCGCGCTGGACCGACTACATGGAGGGCGCCGAGGAGTTCGCAGAGTCGCCCCTGGCGGATGGCTCATCGGCGTCGCGCGACGGCGCCGCTCACTCCGACAACGGCGCCGCCGACTACGCGACCTGGCTCGAGGACAACGTCTACCGCCAACGACAGGCCGGCTACTCCACCGTGACCGTGGCCCTGCCGCTTGGCGATATCACCGCGTCCCAGATGCGCGCCCTCGCCGACATCGCCCGCCGTTACACGCGCGAGACAGTCCGTACCACCGTGGAGCAGAACATCGTCATTCGCTGGGTCCCGGACGGGCGCTTGGCAGAGCTGTATGGCGAGCTGGCGGCGGCCGATCTGGCTGCCAGCGGGGCCGGCACTATCGTCGATATCACCTCCTGCCCCGGCACCGACACCTGCAAGCTGGGCATCGCCTCCTCACGCGGCCTGGCCGCCGAGCTGCGCGAGCGCTTGCTGGCCAAGAGCTACGAGCTGGATGCGTCGGTGCGCGGGCTGCGCATCAAGGTGAGCGGCTGCTTCAACTCGTGCGGCCAGCATCACGTGTCCGACATTGGCTTCTATGGAGTCAGTCGCAAGCGCAACAACATCACCGTGCCGCACTTCCAGGTGGTGCTGGGTGGGCAGTGGCAGGAGAACGCCGGCTCGTATGGGTTGGCTATCGGCGCCGTGCCGTCGCGGCGCATTCCCGACGCCGTCGACACCATTACCTCCCGCTACCTTGCCGATCGCGATGGCGACGAATCGTTCCAGGATTTCATCCAGCGTGTGGGCAAGGCGGACCTCAAGGGCATGCTCGAAGGGTTGAGCGATGTTCCCACCTACGAGGTGGATGCCAGCTACTACAGCGACTGGGGAGACCCGCGGGTGTTTACCACCGGCGATATGGGGATCGGTGAGTGTGCGGGCGAGGTGGTTGCCCCCATCGACTTCCAGCTGACCGCGGCAGAGCGTGAGGCCTTCGAGGCGCAGCTGCATCAGGAAAGCGGCCATCTGGAGAAGGCGGCGCGCACCGCCTACGGCGCCATGGTAAACGCCGCTGCAGCTCTGTTGCGCTACCACCATGGCGGCGAGCTGCCCACTGGCAGCGCCAACGGCAGCGGCGACCACGATCAGGTGGTGGCGGCCTTTCGCACCGACCTGTACGACACCGAGCTGTTCTTCGATCCCTTCGCCAAGGGCAAGTTCGGCGCGTACCTGCTCAAGGCAAGCTCCCACGACTCCGCCGATTACGATGAGGACGGCGTGCGACAACTGATAGAAGAGAGCCAGCTGTTCATCGAGGCCGCGCATGCCTGCTATGCGCGGCTGGCCGACGAGGCCGCCCTCGTCTAGGTCGGTTGAGCGAACGAATATGAGCTGGCTGCAGCACGTCAATGTAAAGGTGTATGCACGCACCGCCGCCCCGGACCTCACTCCGGCGATCGACATCTTCCACCGCTGGATACAGAGCGAGTACGGCGACCACCTGCTGCTGGACGTCGCCGACTACCGGCACGTGCCGGCGGGTCCCGGAGTGATCCTGGTCGCCCACGAGGCCATCTACGGGCTCGACGAAGCGGGGCACCAGCTGGGGATGCTCTACAACCGGCGCACCCGCGTGGCAGGCGAGGCCGCCGATGCCATCGGCCTGTCGTGGCGGGAGGCGCTGGCGGCTTGCGCACAGTTGGAGAAGGAGCCGGAGTTCGGCGGAGAGCTGCAGTTCGACGGCGCGGTGGCGGAGGTATTCGTCAACGACCGGCGGCTGGCACCCAACGACGAGGCTACCGCCGAGCGCCTGCGTGCCGAGCTGCAGCCGATAGCGGAGCAGGTGCTCGGCAGCGGCTGCGAGCTCCGACGACTCGGAGAGCAGCGCGACCGGATTGGCTTTCTGTGCCGCGGTGGCCAGGAGCTCAGCGTCGCGGACGCGCAGTCCCGGCTGAGCGGCTAGGCTCTTGCGTCGACCGCCGCCTCCGCCAGACGGGTAACCGTCTGGTAGTTGCGGCGCAGCCAGTCCGTGGTCTTCTCGGGGTCGTTGCCGTCGGGCGTGCCACCGCCGACATGACTGGCCACCGACAGCAGCGGGTAGCAGCCGGCAGCGACGAGCCCGGATAGGATCTGGCCGTAGGCGACCTGGCCATCCCCCACTAGCTCATAGCGAAAGCCGTTGTTCGGCCCGTCGTGGACGGCCAGATCCTTGATGTGGATCGAGCTGACATAGGGAAGCACGTTGCGCAGGCCGGCGGTGGCGACGTCCAGCTCGCCCGAGTTCAGGCCGTCGGCGGGGCACCACTTGAGGCGTAGGCGGGGTGGCGAGCCGAGGCGCTCGGCGATGCGGCGAAAATTGCCCGAGGTGTTGGTGTAGTTCCACGCCATCTGCATTACCCGGAGATCGACCTCGTAGCGCTCGGCCAGCGCCAAGATCGGCGCAAACGCCTGCTCCAGCTTGTCCATGTCGGTGTTGCTGATGAGGCCACCCCGGGTCGCCCAGCGCATCGGCCAGGTCGACTTGGCGCCGGGTCCGTACTCGCCTGGCCACGCAAACGCAAAACAGGTAACAGCGGGCACATCCAAGCGCTGCGCCACCTGCAGCGCCCGCTCCAGATTGCGCAATTGCTCCGCGTACTGCGGGTGCTCGTCGACCGCGCCCAGCTCCAGCTCGCACAAGTGCACCTGCTTGAACGTGCCGGAATTCAGCTCGACGATCCGCAGCTCGTGAGCGGCGACTCGCCGCGCCAAGTCGTCGGCCTGGGCGTCGGTCATGGCGGTTACTGGAAGCGGAGCGTCTTCACCGTTCTGGACCCCGGCAGCGTAGATCTGAGTGGCGCCGATCTGCCGCGCGCGGGCCAGCGCGTCGTCGGTGGGCACCCGGAACTCGGACATGTCGATGGCAAGCTCGAACATGCCGCCACTCAACCGACTGTCGCGCCGCTGCGCAAGTGCGCGCCTATGGCCCGCTTCTGCCGCTCACGGGCACCCGCGCAGCTGGTGCAGTGACAGACCCCGCTAGGGGTCTGTCACTGACGACCCTCGACCAGCGCGTCGACCACCGCCGGCTCGGCCAGGGTGGAGGTGTCGCCGAGCGCGCCCAGCTCTCCTTCCGCGATCTTGCGCAGAATGCGGCGCATGATCTTGCCGGAGCGGGTCTTGGGTAGCGCGGGGGTGAACTGAATCTTGTCGGGCGTAGCGTGCGGCCCGATGCGTTCCCGCACCACCTGCTTGATCTCCGCCGGCGTCGCGTCGCCGGGTTCGACCCCGGTCATCAGCGTGACGTACGCGTAGATGCCCTGGCCCTTCACGTCGTGG
This sequence comes from uncultured Spirochaetaceae bacterium, assembly GCA_913043885.1. GTDB lineage: Bacteria > Spirochaetota > Spirochaetia > SZUA-6 > Bin103 > Bin103. The sequence continues at coordinate 10,142 of CAJWOB010000023.1, forward strand.
GGGTAGCCGACCACGGCGGCCTCCGCCACCGACTGGTGTTGACCGATGGCCCCTTCGACTTCGGCGGTACCTATGCGATGGCCGGAGACGTTGAGCACGTCGTCGATGCGGCCGGTTATCCAGTAGTAGCCGTCTTCGTCGCGGGTACAGCCGTCACCGGTCACGTAGTAGCCGGGGAACATGCCGAAGTAGGTCTGCTTGAATCGCTCGTGGTCGCCGTAGAGGGTGCGCATCATCCCCGGCCATGCGCTCTTGATGCATAGGTAGCCGCTGGCCGGGTTACCCTCGAGCTCGTTGCCCTCCTGGTCCAGCAGCACCGGCTCGACGCCGAAGAGCGGCAGCGTTGCCGAGCCGGCTTTCAGCGGCGTTGCCGCCGGCAGCGGGGTAATGAGGATGCCGCCGGTTTCCGTCTGCCACCAGGTATCGACGATGGGGCAGCGGCCCTCGCCTACCGTCTCGTAGTACCACTTCCACTCCGGCTCCTTGATCGGCTCACCGACCGTTCCCAGCAGCCGCAACGTCGAACGATCGTGGTTCTCCACGAAGTCGTTGCCCTGCGCCATCAACGCGCGGAGTGCCGTTGGCGCGGTGTAGAAGATATTGACCTTGTGCTTGGCCACCACCTGCCAGAAGCGCCCGAAGTCGGGGTGGTTGGGCACCCCCTCGAACATGATGGTGATGGCGCGGTTCGCCAGCGGTCCGTAGATGATGTAGGAGTGGCCGGTAATCCAGCCGATGTCGGCGGTGCACCAGTACACGTCGCCGGGGTGGTAGTCGAAGACCTGCTCGTGCGTGAAGGAGGCGTAGACCAGGTAGCCGCCGGTGGTGTGCAGCACCCCTTTCGGCTTACCGGTCGAGCCGGAGGTGTAGAGGATGAACAACGGGTCCTCCGCACCCATCTCCTCGGGAGCACAGTCGGCCGAGGCGCCGGCCACCGCATCGTCCCACCACACGTCGCGTGCCGGATCGAAGGCGACCTCGTCACCGGTGCGTCGTACCACTACCACCTTCTCGATCGAGGGACACTCGGCCACCGCCTGGTCGGCGTTGGCCTTCATGGGGATGCCGCCCTTCGGGCCGCGGAACGCGGTGTCCTGGGTGACCAGCACCTTGCACTCTGAGTCGTTGATGCGGTCGCGGAGGGAGTCGGCCGAGAAGGCGCCGAAGACAATCGAGTGAACGGCACCGATACGGGCGCACGCCAGCATGGCGTAGGCGAGCTCCGGCACCATCTGCAGGTAGATGCAGACGCGATCTCCTTTACGCATCCCCATGTCCTTGAGGGCGTTGGCGAACTTCGATACCCGCTCACGCAGTTGATCGAAGGTGATGGTCTCGTCTTCGCTGGGGTCGTTACCCTCCCAGATGATGGCGGTGTCGGCGCCGTGACCGGCCTCGATGTGACGATCGACGCAGTTGTAGCAGGCGTTCAGAGAGCCGCCCTCGAACCACTTGATATCCGCTTTCACGAAGTCGTAGCTGCGGACGTTGCTCCACTTCTTGGTCCAGGTAAGCCTCTCGGCGACGCTGGACCAGAAGGAGTCTGGGTCGGCCAACGACTCCGCGTAGCGGGCGCGGTACTCCTCCATGTTCTTCACATGGGCGTTGGCTATGGGATAGGCGGTGCTCTCGGGCGGGTAGGTGTGGCTCATCGTCGGCCCTCCTCCACTAGGTTACTTAAGAAGGCGAGCGATGTCGCGGGAGACGTCCACATCGCGGTTCGCGTCCGGGAAGTACACGTCGACGACGCGGTCGCCGGATCGCAGCATCCCTCGAACGCCCCGCTCGCCGCGCAATGCGGCGGCGCGCGGCAGGATGCGGCGAGCCAACAGCGCCGGCGGCCCGCGGGTGCCGCTCTCGTCGTAGCGAGTCAGCGTCGCGTCGCAGTCGCTGCGCGCGTGCGCTGCCAGCAGCTCGTCGAGGTGGTCGGACGTCACCGCGTACTGGTCTGCCAATAGATACACGCAGGTGGTCACGTCGGGTGCAAGCGCCGCGACGCCGGCCGCCAGCGACGCGCCCATGCCGCGCGACCAGGCGGCATTGTAGACGAGCTCCACCGGCAACCCCCGCAGGGCACGGGACACGGCGGCGGCGTGGGCGCCGACCACCACTACCGGTCGCATCGCTCCGGCAGCAAGCACTAGCCGGGCGGCGTGCGCTACCAGTGGCTGGCCGCCGTGGTGGAGCAGCTGCTTGGGGCGTCCTAATCGCCGGGAAGCACCGGCGGCCAGTACCACCGCACCGAGCTGCGGACGTCGCGGGAGAGCGGGGCGGGACGCGGTCAACCGCCGGCGATGGCGGGCACGAAGAACACTTCGCTGTCGTCGTCGAGCCGCATCAGGACGGCGTCGTCGACTTTGTCGCCGACCACGTGGCCGTCAATCGCCACGGCGGTGGTGGCCTTCAGCTGCTCCGCAATCCCGGGGAATCGGGAGTCGAGCTCGCGCAGCAGCTGGCGGACGCTGCCCACCTCGATGGTAAAGCGGGTCTCTCCGCCAGCAAGCTTCTCGAGCCGGAGGGGAATCTCCACCGAGGCCATCAGTGACCACCGGGCCGGAGGCTAGGCCCCCGCTCGTATCTCCGAGGCGGCCGCCTGGATGGCGCGCACGATCTTGTCGTATCCGGTGCAGCGGCACAGGTTGCCGGACATGTAGTAGCGGATTTCCTGCTCGGTCGGATTGTCGTTGTGCTCCAACAGCAACTTGGCCGCCATCACCACTCCAGGCGTGCAGATGCCGCACTGCAGGCCGGCGTGCTCGAGCAGCTGCTGCTGTACAGGGTGCAGCTTCTGGTCCCTGGCCACGCCCTCGATGGTGTCGATCTCGGCACCGGCGGCCTCCGCGGCGAACACCAGGCATGAACAGACGATTCTCCCGTCCATATTGACGGTACACGCCCCGCAGTCCCCAGTAAGACAGCCTTCCTTGGTGCCGGTGAGCCCGAGGTGCTCGCGCAGCACCTCCAGCAGGCTCTCGTGTGGCTCGCAGAGGAACTCGACGTGCTCGCCGTTGATGGTGGTCTGTGCGTGTGTCTTTGCCATGTGATTTCGTCCCTTGTTCGGTCGGCTGACTATGCTGCCTTGGCTCGGTCGCGTGCGGCGGCCACCGTTCGCGACGCCAACACGCCCGATACGTGGCGACGGAAGTCCGCAGTGCCGCGTCGGTCGGTTATCGGCTTGCTGGCGGCCGACGCCAGTTCCGCGACCTTGGCCAGGTCGGACTCTTCGATCTTGGAACCGACGAGGGCATCTGCTGCCTCCGGCACCATGATCGCCGTCGTCGCAACCGCCCCGAGCGCGAGGCGCGCCGCGGTGCAGGTGCCGCCCTTGTCCAGCGTAATGGCCGCTCCGGCACCGACTACGGCGATGTCCATCTCGTTGCGGGGCGTGAAGCGGAGATAGGCGCTGGACGACTCTGCCGCCGGATCCGGAATCCGAATCGAAACCAACAGCTCTCCCTTCTGCAGACAGCTCGTGGTTACGCCGGTCGTGAACTCCTCGACCGGCACGGTCCGCTCGCCATCCGGGCCGGCGATACGACACTCGGCGCCAAGGGCGAATAGAGCAGGGACCGTGTCAGCCGCGGGCGAGGCGTTGCAGAGGTTGCCGCCGACACTGGCCCGGCTCTGGATCTGCGAGGAGCCGATGTACTCGGCGCCCTCCACCAGTCCTGGGTATCCCTTCCGCGCCTCGGCGCTCTCACCGAGCTCCACCGACGGCACGGCGGCGCCAAGCAGCAGCCCGTCACCATCTATGCGCAGCTCGCGCAACTCCGGGATGTGCTTTACGTCGAGAATGAGGGAGGGGATCTGAGAGTTGATGCGCATCTGTACGAGGACGTCGGTCCCGCCGGCGAGGATCTTGGTGATCCCGTTGCTCTGCGCGAGAAGCTCAGTGGCCTCAGCGATGGTTGTTGGCCGTTCGTAGCGCACTTCCTGCATAACAAGAAAGTATACGGCTCGCTATGTGGTACGCGCAATCTCCACTGCCGGGCCGCTAGCCGCGGTAGAGCATGAGGAACACCACCACGCCGGTGACCGACACATACAGCCAGATGGGGAGGGTGACCCGTGCCAGACGGCGATGTCGGGTGCGCGGGTGCGGTGACGCAGCCGGGTCAGCTGCGACTCTGGCCGCAGCAGCTTGCCAGCCGCGGTATAGGGTGAGCAACGCCAGTGGTACGATTGCGGCGGCCAGGACGATGTGACTCAGCAGGATCGGCGCATACAGCCAACCGAGGTCCCCTGCGTACTCTTGCGGCCCCGCCTTGAACGCGTGGTAGGTAAGGTAGCTGGCCAGGAACATCACCGAGGTGCCGAACGCCGCCAGCACCAGCGATCGGTGCCAGTCGATGCGGCGGCGCCGAATCGCCACGTACGCCGACAGCAGCAGAATCGCCGAGCAACCGTTGAGGAGCGCGTTGACCGCCGGCAGCTGAGAGACGTCGAGACCGTCTACGCCGGCGCTGACGCCCGAGTCGCTGGCGCCGCGCGGTCCATAGACCAGAAACAGGACCACCGCGATCGCCACCAACGAGGTCACGGCGATAACCACGTACCAGAAGCGGTCCGTCGTAGCGCGCATAACCGCTACAATTATATACCAGTGGAGGAG